>NZ_CAUVXO010000322.1:0-5838 GCF_963555865.1 Protofrankia sp. Cr1 | reverse complement strand
CACGGCCGGGCAGCTGGGCACGGCTGTCGCCGGTGGCGAGCGCGGTCGCAGCGGGCGTGCTCACTGTCCACACCGCCGTGAACGCCCGCCTGTTGCGGGTCCCGCCGAGCGCCGAGCCGGTGGCCGAACTGGTGAGCGTGTTGCTGCCGGTGCGCGACGAAGTCGAGCGGGTGGTCCCATGCCTGTCGGCGGTGCTGGCATCGGTCGCGCTCCCCCACCTCGAAGTGATCGTCTATGACGATGCCTCCACCGATGGAACCGCGGAGCTGGCAGGCGGGATGGCCGACCGTGACGGCCGCGTCCGGGTGGTTCACGGCAGCACAGTGCCGGTCGGATGGCTCGGCAAACCGCACGCGTGCGCCCGGCTCGCCGACGCGGCCCGGGGAAACGTGCTGGTCTTCATCGACGCGGACGTCACCGTCGCCCCGGACGGAATCGCCCGGACGGTCGGATTGCTGCGCGCGACCGGCCTCGACCTTGTCTCGCCCTACCCCCGTCAGGACGCCCACACCCTCGCGGAACGGCTGGTTCAGCCGCTCCTGCAGTGGTCGTGGCTCGCGCTCCTGCCGCTGCGGCTGGCTGAACGGTCCCCGCGGCCGTCGTTGTCCGCAGCGAACGGCCAGCTCCTGTGCGTCGACACGGCTGCCTATCACCGGGCCGGTGGACACACCCGCGTCCGTGACCATGTCCTCGAGGACATCGCGCTCCTGCGGGCGGTGAAGGCCGCGGGCGGGCACGGGGTCGTCGCAGACGGAACGGACATCGCATATACCAGGATGTACAACGGCTGGCCGGCCCTGCGTGACGGCTATGCCAAGTCGCTGTGGGCCGCCGGCGGGAACATCGGCGCAAGCGCCGGCCAGGTCGGCGTCCTGGCCTGGCTCTTCGTGCTTCCGGCGATTGCCATGATGCGCGGTTCCCGGGCGGGCCTTGCCGGTTATGTCGCGGCAGTGGCCAGCCGGGTGATCGCGGCACGGCGCACCGGCGGCCGGGCGTGGCCCGACGCCCTGGCGCACCCGCTGTCCATCTGCGTGTACGGCTACCTGACCGCCTTGTCCTGGATTCGACGGCTACACGGCACCGCCACCTGGAAGGGCCGTCGCGTCTGACCGGTGAAAAACGGTGATGCAGCTGGTGAACGGCACACGATGGGAGCCCGATGTCGGGCATCCAACCGCTACGGTCTGCTTTGTGTACGATGTCCGTTCCCTTGGCCCACCCGACGCCGTTCC
This sequence comes from Protofrankia sp. Cr1, assembly GCF_963555865.1. Lineage (NCBI taxonomy): Bacteria > Bacillati > Actinomycetota > Actinomycetes > Frankiales > Frankiaceae > Protofrankia > Protofrankia sp. Cr1. The sequence goes on along the minus strand of NZ_CAUVXO010000322.1, from coordinate 4,606 downwards.
GCCGCTGTCGAGCGCTGGGGCCGCCGTGGGCGGGCTGGTCACCGTCACCGCTGTGACTCTCACGGTCGTCTTCGCCGACGCACCGGGCCTGCGTACATGGTGCACGATCTTTCTGGCCGTGACGGTTCAGGCGTTCCCCTTCCTCGTTCTCGGCGTGCTCATCAGCGGCGCGGTGGCCGCGTTCGTCCCCGACGGCGCGTTGGCCCGGGTACTGCCGCGCCGGGCCGTGCTCGCCGTGCCGCTGGCCGGGGTATCCGGCGCGTTGTTGCCTGGATGCGAATGCAGCTCGGTGCCCGTCGCCAGACGCCTCATCGACAGCGGAGCGCCACCGGCGGCGGCGTTGACCTTTCTACTGGCGGCGCCGGCCATCAATCCGGTCGTGATCGTCGCAACCGCCGTCGCCTTTCCGAACAACCCGCGGATGGTCCTGGCGCGGTTCATCGCCTCGCTGCTCGCGGCCATCATTGTCGGGTTGATCTGGCACCGGTTCGGCGTACCGATTCTGAAACAGAACGACACCGCCCCCGACGGAGATCATCATGGGGGACGCGGTGGCGGCCTGCGGCTGCGCCGGCTCGCCGATGTCGCCGGTCACGACTTCCTCCACGCCGGCGGCTTTCTCGTCCTCGGCGCGGCGCTGGCCGCGACGCTCAACGTCGTGGTGCCGCGATCGGCGCTGGACGCGGTGGCGGGCGCCGGCATCCTCACAGTGATCGCTCTTGCGGTGCTGGCGGTTGCGCTGGCCGTCTGCTCCGAGGCGGACGCGTTCGTCGCCGCGAGCCTGTCCCAGTTCCCACTGACCGCGCGACTGGCCTTCCTCGTCGTCGGACCGATGATTGACGTCAAATTGATCGCCATGCAGGTGGGGACCTTCGGTCGCCAGGTGACCTCACGGTTCGCGCCGGTGACCTTTCTCACCGCAGTCATGACCGCGGCCGTGGTCGGGACGGTTGTGCTGTGACGCACAGTGACCTTGATGGCAACGCCCTCGACGCCCTCGACGCCCTCGACGGGCGCACGGGTCTTGACACCGACGATGACCACAAGACCACCGAGGCCGGCGCCGGAACCCACATCGGCCCGATCGGCGGACTCCTGCTGCTCATCATGGGCATCACCTTCCTGCGACTCGCGCAGACCGGCGCCTACACGTCCTACGTGCGGGTAGGCATGCGCATCCCGCTGCTGGCCGCCGGCGGGCTGGTGACCCTGCTCGGCGCGGTCGCCCTGGTGCGCTACGCCAGCGCCGGCAACCATGACCAGACACAATCCGCCCACCGGCACGGTCCACCGGGCGTGGCGCTGTTGCTCCTACTGCCCGTCGCCGTGATCTACGTGGTCGCCCCGCCGTCCTTGGGCGCCTTCAGCGCGAGGCGTGCCACCATCACCGTGCCACCACCGCGGGCTGTCCCCTACGGGCCGCTGCACCCGGGACCGGACGGGATCGCCACCCTCCCCATGCGGGAGATCGTCGAACGGACGTACGACCGCGGCCGGTCGCTTGCCGGGACGACCGTCCAGATGACCGGTTTCGTGGCGGTACCCGAGGGCCGGCAGATCCTACTGACCCGATTCGTGATCCGGTGCTGCGCCGCTGACGCCGAAGCCGCGGCCGTTGATCTCACGCTTCCAGACGGCGTTGCCGCACCCGCCGAAAACACCTGGGTGACGGTACTGGCGACCTGGGACGGCAGCATTCCCGATCATGGTAGGCCGAAATTTGCGGCACGCACACTGGACGTCATTCCAACCCCGGTCGATCCGTACGAGACATAACCGCCATGCCGGTGGGCTCGCCGGTACGGCGAATCGACCGGGACATTTCCGCGCGGCCATGAGCGCCGCGAATTGTTCACCGGACAGTAGGCCTCCTGTGCGGCTGGAGCCGCCACCGGTCAATAGCCTTCTCGCCGCCCGACTCACTTTCTCCTACCGTCCATCGGGGCCGCCGACGGCGCCGGCTGCATATGCAGCAGCGATCGCGCAGTCGTCGGCCGACCCACTCAGAACGGAGCAGCATGAGTTTTCTCTCGTCCCGACGCGCCCGCTGGGGCGTCGTCGGTGTCGCCGGTGTAGCCGCGGCGACGTTAGCCTTCGTGATGCCGGCGGCTGCGACTTCACAGTCGAACCAGGGGCGCCGCGGCTCCCAGGTCGAAGTACAGATACTCGGGTTCAACGACTTCCACGGCAACCTGCGCCCGCCGACAGGTAGCGGCGGGAAGATCGGCAGCGTGGACGCGGGTGGCGCCGTCTATCTCGCGACCTGGTTGAAGAAGCTTCGGGAAGGTAACCCCAACTCCGTCACCGTCTCCGCCGGTGACAATGTCGGCGCCAGCCCGTTGATTTCTGCTCTCTTTCACGACGAGCCGACGATCAACATCTTCAACGAGATGGGCGTCGACATCAGCAGCGTCGGGAACCACGAGTTCGACGAGGGCAAGGACGAACTGCGCCGGTTGCAGCGCGGCGGCTGCCACCCGGTGGACGGCTGCCAGCTCGGCTGGTTCGGCGGCGCGGATTTCGAATACCTCGCGGCCAACGTCATCGACGTACATCGGGACCGGCCGCTGTTCAAGCCGTGGACGGTGCGGCGGTTCCAGGGCGTACCGGTCGGGTTCATCGGAATGACCCTGAAGGACACCCCGACCATCGTCACCGCCGAGGGCGTCAAGGGCCTGCGTTTCGATGACGAGGTGGCTACGGCGAACGCCGCCGCCGCCCAGCTCAAGCAGGCTGGCGTACACACGATCGTGCTTCTCATCCACCAGGGCGGGGCGCAGGCGAGCACCGGTACCTATGACGGCTGCACCGGCCTTTCCGGACCGATCGTCGATATCACCAAGAAGCTGGACCCGGAAATCTCGGCGGTCGTTTCTGGCCACACCCACCAGGCATACAACTGTGTCGTGGACGGTCACCTGGTCACTCAGGCCGCGTCCTTCGGCCGGGCCCTCACCGACATTCACCTGACCATCGACAGGAAGTCGGACACCGTCGTCAGCGCCACCGCCGCAAATCACATTGTGACGCGCGACGTCACTCCTGACCCCGATGTCAGCGAACTCGTGGACGAGTACGGTGCGAAGTCCGCGACTCTGGAAAACAGGGTCATCGGGCGCATCACCTCCGACCTCACCCGTACCGCCTCACCGGCTGGCGAAACCCCGATGGGCGATGCCATCGCCGACGCGCAGCTGGCCGCGACGAGCTCCGCGACCACCGGTGGCGCGGTTGCCGCGTTCATGAACCCCGGCGGTGTGCGGGCGGACCTCACCTACGCCCCGTCCGGTGCCGAACAGCCCGGTGAGGTGACCTACGGCGAGGCCTTCACCGTTCAGCCGTTCAACAACCTGCTCACCGCGATGACCATCAGCGGGGACGCCATCAAGCGGGTGCTGGAACAACAGGCCACGACCAACCGGATTCTCCAGCCCGCCGGAATCACCTACAGCTACAGTACAAGCGCACCCGTCGGCTCGAAGGTGAGCAACGTGGTCATCGGCGGGCAGCCGCTGAACCCCGCGGCCTCCTACCGGATCACTGTCAACAACTTCCTCGCCGGCGGCGGTGACGGGTTCACCGTCTTCACCGAGGGCACCAACATGGTAAACCAGGGCATCGACCTGGATGCGTTCGCCGCCTACCTGGCTGCCAACTCACCGCTGGCACCGCCGGTCACCAACCGGATCACGCTGGTGCCGTAACAGTCGATCCCCGCGTCCGGGCCTGGTCTGCCTCAGCGGGCACCAGGCCCGGACGCTCTACCGCATGATGATTCGCCCGACCGGCTAGGATCTTGAACCCGGAGGTGGCAGTCCCGTGCGGATCGCGCTCAGCCAGATCGTCGCCGACCTCGACCCGAAGGCGAACCTCGACATCGTCCATGGCCAGGCGCTCCACGCGGCGGAGCAGGACGCGCGGATCGTGGTCTTCCCCGAGGCGACGATGGCCCGCTTCGGAGTGCGGCTGCGACCCGTCGCCGAACCGTTGGACGGCCCCTGGGCCGGCGACGTTCGCCGGATCGCGGCGGAGGTGGGCATCGTGGTCGTCGCCGGGATGTTCACCCCCGCGCCCGACGGGCGTGTCACCAACACGCTGTTGGTCACCGGGCCCGGCGTCGATACAAGCTACGACAAGATCCATCTGTACGACGCGTTCGGCTTCACCGAATCCCGCACGGTCGCCCCCGGATCCCAGGTGGTGACCGTGGACGTCGACGGGGTCCGGATCGGCCTCGCCACCTGCTACGACGTACGCTTCCCCGAGCTGTTCCGCGCCCACGCCGACGCCGGTGCCCTGGTCTGCCTGCTGCCGGCGTCGTGGGGCGCTGGACCGGGTAAGCGTGAGCAGTGGGACCTGCTGATCCGCGCTCGGGCACTCGACGCCACCGTCTGGCTCGCCGCCGTGGGTCAGGCCGATCCGAGCTCGGTCGGTGTCGAGACGTCCGCGACCGCTCCCACCGGCATCGGCTTCAGCGCCGTCGTCGGCCCCGACGGCTCGATCCGTGAGCAGCTCGGCGCCGAACCCGGCATGATCATAGCGGAGCTGGACATCGACGAGGTCACGGCAGTGCGCCAGAAGATCGCGGTCCTTGACAACCGCCGGC
>NZ_CAUVXO010000321.1:3475-6567 GCF_963555865.1 Protofrankia sp. Cr1 | reverse complement strand
CACCACCTGGGTGTCGAAGTCCTCCAGGTCCGCGTCGACGAAAATCACAATATCTCCGGACGAGGCGTACAGGGACTTCCACAGAGCTTCACCCTTACCCGCGATCCGCCCGTGGCCGGGCAGGATCCGCTCCTCGGGGATCACCACCGCACCCGCGGCGGTCGCCTCGGACGCGGTCGCGTCGACCGACCCCGGATCGATGACAATGATCTCGTCAACGAGCGGCACCCCGACAACAAGATCGCGATGGATCGCCGAAACGATCGTGCCGACCGTGGCGGCCTCGTTCAGCGCGGGCAACACCACGCTGATCGGACCCTCCTTGCGGGCCAGCAGCCGGACAGGCGAGAAGTCACGCCCGTCATACGTTCGACGCTCGAACCAACGGTGCACATCACGCCGCACCCGGTCTACAGTACGGACTGACAACTTCATCCGGCTCATCCAGAGGGGCAGAGGGACCGGCCCAGTGAAGCCCCGGCAACCACCCGCATCCGTGCGAGGCAGGTGCTAATTCCGACCCGAGACGCAACGGGCTCTCGGGAAAGATGAGGAGTTTCACCCATGACAGTCGCTCCCGAGCGCCCTGCTACGATCGGTTCGCAATCCGCCAATCCGGCGGTCTCCCTGGCGTGCCGGCACTGCGGCGCCACATTCCCGCTCTCCCCGACGCACGTCTGCGTCGAGTGTTTCGCCCCGCTGGAGATTGCCTACGACGAGGCCCTGCTGCGCCGGGTCACCCGGGCTTCCATCGAGGCCGGGCCCACCAACCTGTGGCGTTATGTCGGGCTTCTTCCCGCCGGCCACGACCCGGCGCACCGGGTGTCGCTCGGAGCCGGCTGGACGCCGCTGCGCCCGGCTCCACGGCTCGCCGCGGAACTCGGAATGCGGGCACTGTGGGTCAAGGACGACAGCGCGAACCCCACGCACTCGTTCAAGGACCGGGTCGTCTCGGTGGCGCTGTCCGCCGCCCGCGAGCACGGTTTCGCCACCGTCGCCTGTGCGTCCACCGGTAACCTCGCCCAGTCCGTGGCGGCGCATGCCGCGTCCGCCGGGTTGCGCTCGGTGGTGCTGATCCCACACGATCTCGAGGACGGCAAGACCGTGTCAACCGCCGTCTACAGCGGCACACTGGTCGCGATCGACGGCAACTACGACGACGTGAACCGCCTGTGCAGCGAACTGTCCGGCGAGTACGAGTGGGCGTTCGTCAACGTCAACGTACGGCCGTTCTACGCGGAGGGTTCCAAGACCCTCGGCTACGAGGTTGCCGAGCAGCTCGGCTGGCGGCTGCCCGAGCAGGTCGTGGTGCCCATCGCCTCCGGGTCGCTGCTGACCAAGATTGACAAGGCCTTCGGCGAGCTCGGCCGCCTCGACCTGGTGGAGCCGACGCCGTACCGGGTCTTCGGCGCGCAGGCCGAGGGCTGCAACCCGGTCGCCGCGGCCTTCGCCCGCGGGGTTGACACAGTCGCCCCGGTGAAGCCGTCGACCATCGCCAAGTCCCTGTCGATCGGCAACCCGGCGGACGGCCCGTACGCACTCGACGTCGCCCGGCGGACCGGCGGTGCGATCACCGACGTCACTGACCCCGAGATCATCGATGGCATCCGCCTGCTCGCGCGTACCGAGGGCGTCTTCGGTGAGACCGCCGGCGGCGTCACCGTCGCCTGTCTGGCGCGGCTGCTGCGCGAGGGGCTGCTCGACCCGGATGCCGAAACCGTCATCTTCAACACCGGGGACGGCCTGAAGACCCTCGACCCGCTGGTGTCGACAGGCCGGCCGACCGCGACCATCCGCCCGTCCCTGACCGCCTTCGAAGCCGCCGGCCTCGGCGACGGCTGAACGGCTTCGGCCTCCGGTGGCGTGAAAAACATGATCGCGCCACCTTCGGCCCCGGTGACTGAGAAGCCGTCTGAGCCTGGAAAGATCAGCTGAGCGACCCGAGCATCATGACGACATCGGCCGGAACCGGGCCGATGTCGGCGGGTTCGCTCTCCTTGCCGGCGACGGGCAGCGAGTAGAGCGACGACGCGCTGTTTCGTTTCGAGGTGAAGTAGAGCTTGGCTCCGAGCCGCACCGGAGAACCGCTGTACCGGTCGTTCGCCGGCAGCACGATGCGCATCTCGCCGGGAACGCCAGCATCCGAAAGGGAGACGATCCCGAAGCGTTCCCCGACATAAGTCGTCGTGCTGTAACTGGGACCGTGACCGAAATCAGTACGGCAGAGGATCGTGCGGTTGTCCAACCACTGGTCGGGATCGCACTGCTCGGCGAACCGCCGGTCACCCACCACCGGACCCACCACCTTTTCGGAGTCGATCTGCAGGACGTCTCCGGGAGAGGATCGGATGATGATGTCGTGCGGAACCCCGGTCGGATCGCTCGACCCGTTGGCGGGATAACGCAGCATCGCCATCAACCCGCCGTCCGGCGACGGAAGGTAGTCGACCTCCGCCTTGAAAGCCGTCGCGACCTTCCGTGTGGCAACCGGCCACGACTGGTAGGTGCTATTCGGTAGAATTCCAATCTCTGCCGGAGTGGCGTCGGCCCTCGCGTCCACCGTGAGGATTCGCCTGTCTTCGGCGTAGTACATCCGGTCGTCGTCCCGGCCGAATGTCAGGCTGCCGCGCCGGTGGGATGTCGAGGAGAAGGACGAACTGTTTCCGACGACCGTGGTGAAGGCACCCGTACCGTCCACATAGCCGATGTTCTGGGTTCCGTCCGCGTTTCCCCGTAGTACCGCGAGCCGAGACCACGCCCGATCGAACATGGGACGGATCTGCCACGCAGTTCGGGGATCATGGCTTGTCGCGTCGTCACAGCTGTAGAGAGTGCTGTCGGCGGATGTCAGCGGAAATGTGCGCGTCTCGACGATCGAACCGTCATTCGGCGAAAGGAGCAGCAGACTGAAGCCCGCGCCATGGGTGTTTCCCACGCCCGAACATCCCAGTGCAACCAGCAAGGCGCGTGACGGCTGGTTGGAGGCCGCTACCGGCGTCGTGGCGACGGGTGTCACCAGGCCAGTACCGGCCGCGGAATCGGAACGCACGGACACCACCCGGCCACCGCCCCCGCATCCGGCCAGACTGACA
>NZ_CAUVXO010000321.1:2139-2864 GCF_963555865.1 Protofrankia sp. Cr1 | reverse complement strand
AGCACGGCCAGTCCGACCAGTACGGCGGCGGCGCGCTCGCACGCCCTGCAACACACGGCCACCTGCGCTCCTGACTTTTTTCGTTCGCGACCAGATGACGGCTGATGCTCCCCCGACACCCGCTGTTGACCACGATGGACGTTGACCACAATAACGGAACATGACCCGCGTTCGGACCTGGAAAATCCCAAAGTAACCCACACCCCCGAACCGGTAGCGTCGACATTTATTGTCGATGATCTGATGATAGAAGTGTGTCCATGGTTTGTCTGTTGACAAAATCTGCGCACTGCCCACATCCGAAGCCGGGGTCGAGCGTGGGCTGGTCATCACCTACATCGGCCTGCGCTGCTTCAATATCATCCAGCTCGCGGTGGGTCTGCCGCTGATTCTCGACATCACCGACCGTCGAATGCTCACGGTCGTATCTCTGAGCCTGCTCCTGGCGGAGGCGGCCGTGGTCAGCCGGCGCAGCTGGCAACGCGGGCGGTTCGACGAGGTCTGCCTCGGCATTGTCGACCTTTCATCCGGCGTACTCTTTCTCATCAGCGCCATGCTTTTCGTCGCTGCCGGAACCGCCTCGTCCAGCTGGGGAAACCCGGGCTTGGCCACAACCATCCCGATGGCCTCGGGCGCGGCCATCGTCTTCCGCCGCGGGTGGCAGACAGCTGTTCGTACCCTGTTGTTCAACGTCCGCCAGCATGCTCAGCCACAGCCCGGCGGAT
>NZ_CAUVXO010000321.1:0-2028 GCF_963555865.1 Protofrankia sp. Cr1 | reverse complement strand
CTGGAACGCGAACTCGGGATCGGCTCCGGCGACCTCATGGAGTGAGCGCCGACGCGATCGTCAGACCATCGGCGAACACCGCCGCGATCGGATCCAATCATAGATCATGTTGTACACTTCGACCATGGTTGCACCGATGCACAATACTGACCTTCACGCCTCGGACGTTGAGATTGGTATCGCCGAAGCACGCTCCCGCCTGGGCGAGCTGGTCAACCGTGTCCAGGAGGGAAACGTCGTCTACCTCACCCGCAACGGCACGCCGACCGCAGCGATCCTGCCCATCGACGAGCTTCGCCGCCTCGTCGAAGCCGAGGAAGAACTGGAGGACCTCCGCGCCGTCCTCGCCGCGGACCGCGAATACCGCGAAACAGTTTCCTGGGACGGCCTACAGGCCGAGCTCGACCGACCGTGACCTACAAGATCGAGTGGTCAACGGCCGCCGCCCGCCAGTTCCGCCGGCTGCCCCCACAGGTCCAACAACGCTTACGCCCGGCCATCAACCGACTCGTCGACGACCCCAGACCGTCCGGCACCACAACGCTCGAGGGTCGCCCGGGAACGTTTCGAATCAGGGTCGCCGACTATCGCGTGATCTACGAAGTGCAGGATGACGTCCTTGTTGTCCTCGTCGTTCGCGTTGCACACCGCCGCGAGGTCTACCGCCGGATCTGACGCCCCAAGGTTACCCAACCTCACCCTGAACGGACATTGTCATATCACGGCCATGGCGTCCTGGTCGGCACGTGGACGCTGGTCCTACGGCGGCTACGAAAAATGATCAAAGTGTCGACGGCCGCACCGGACGTCCGCTCACCCCCAGCAGTCATCTGGGGCACATCTCCGGTCGTCGGCTTCCTCGGCCTGCTCCTGCAGGACGCGGCATCGGCCTCGGGCCCGACTGCATCGGGCGCCCCCACCAACTGCAGCACCTACGGCGGGATGACCGCGGGGCGACCACGCTTGGAGCACTTGCCCTCGCCGCTGCCAGCGTTCCCGCGACCGTCCTCACCCAATACCTCCTATTTCGGAGGCACCGCTCAAACGTTTCGTGACCAATTACAGCGTTTGTGACCGATTGCAGCCTTTATGGCGCGGGTGGCATCAGCCCGAATTTTTCCCAGGGCGACGAGTGTCAAGGGACAGACGAGGTCGCCCTCGTGACCCTTGAGGGCTGCGGCTGTCAGGCCGCTGCGTTCCACGTCTGCGGGACGCCAGCCAGAGCGGTCCGGACGATGCGGTGCCGATCAGTGCGGTGCGGTGCGGGATGCCCGTGGCCCGTGGCCCGTGGCCCGTGGCCTGGACGTCTGGCGCGTAGGGCAGTGTTGGACGTCTTTCTAGATGCAGACGGGCGTGGGTGGATCCAGCGGCGGTCGGGCTAACACGTGCATTTCGTACGAACAAATGTTCGACTTTGGGGGCATTTCGGGTTATCGTTGATCTATGCAGAGCGCCGCCGCCACCGCCGGCCCGGGCCGGGAGCATCCGCTGCTCACCGGGCTGGACGCGGTCGCCACCGGCGTGGACGCCCTGGCGCAGGCGACAGTCTGGTCGCTGTCGGATGCCGACCTGCTCGCCGCATTGGAAGATGGCGAACGGCTGCTGGCCACGGTGGCGGCGGTGCGGCTGCGGCTGGTCCGGGAAGCCGACGGACGGGATCTCGCCGCCGGCCAGGGTGCGACCAGCACCGCCGCGCTGCTACGACACCGGCTGCGCCTACGCCCCGGCGACGCCCGGATGCTCGTCGAGCTCGCCGCCGCCCTGGACGGGCCGCAGGCCGCGACCGGGCAGGCGTTGACCGCCGGGATCATCTCCGCCGAACAGGCGTGGGCGATCGTCCGGACGATCCGCGGGCTACCGGTGGGTACCCCGACGGCGACCGTCAGGGACGCGCAGACGTTCCTGCTCACCCAAGCCGAGGTGTTCGACCCGGCGGAACTCACCCGCCTCGGCGCATTTCTGATCACCCAGCTCGCCGATCAGGACCCGACACCGAAACCGAAGAAAGATCCCGCCGACGTGCGGGAG
>NZ_CAUVXO010000320.1:1816-6441 GCF_963555865.1 Protofrankia sp. Cr1 | reverse complement strand
TGCGTGGGCGGTTGGCCGCCGGTTGGACGGGTGGTTTGGCCGGTCCCGACGAGGTCGGACGGGGTGACGCCGGGCGCGTGGGCATATCCGCTCGGTCATCGTTTCTCCGGCCGGTAAGGTCGGTCGGGTTGGGCACGCCCCGACGGCACGGGCGAGGGCCGAGGGAAGCGGGACGGACGGGTCGATGAAAACGGCGATGCGGTCACACCTGTGCGGTGCGCTGCGTACAGAGCACATCGGTGAGACGGTCACGGTGTGCGGCTGGGTAGCCCACCGTCGCCAGCACGGCCAGTCGTTGATGTTCGTCGACCTGCGCGATCATTCTGGCCAGGTGCAGTGCGTCGTGGACGGGTCCGTCGACGCCCGGTCGGAGTACGTCCTGAGCGTCACCGGCACGGTGGTGGCCCGGCCCGAGGGGACGGTCAACCCGGGCCTGGGTACCGGTGAGGTCGAGCTGCGGGACTGCACGGTGACCGTGCTCGCCGCCGCTACGCCGCCGCCGTTCCCGATCGACGACCGGGCGGATTCGGTCGACGAGTCGACCCGCCTCACCTACCGCTACCTCGACCTGCGCCGCGAGCGGATGCAGCGCAACCTGCGGATCCGCTCGGCGGTGCTGGCCGCGCTGCGCTCCACCCTGGTGCCCCGGGACTTCGTCGAGGTCGAGACGCCGCTGCTGATGCCGTCCACACCTGAGGGCGCCCGGGAGTTCGTGGTCCCGTCCCGGCAGGCGCCGGGGCACTTCTACGCGCTGCCGCAGTCCCCGCAGCTGTTCAAGCAACTGCTGATGGTCGGCGGCACCGACCGTTACTTCCAGTTCGCCCGGTGCCTGCGCGACGAGGATCTACGGGCCGACCGGCAGTACGAGTTCACCCAGCTCGACGTCGAGATGAGCTTTGTCGACCAGGACGACGTGCTTGAGGTGATTTCGGCCGCGGTGCTGGCCGCGACCGAGACGGTCACCGGCGTCGCGCAGCCGCCGATGGAGCGGATCACCTGGCACGATGCCATGGACCGGTTCGGGGTGGACAAACCCGACCTGCGCTTTGGCATGGAGCTCGTCGAACTGACCGGGATCTTCACGGCGAGCGGCTTCCAGGCGTTCGCCGGGGCGCCCGCGGTGAAGGGCATCTGCGTCCCCGGTGGCTCGGCCACCCACAACCGCAAGGCGTTGGACGCCCTGACCGACCGGGCCAAGAAGCTCGGCGCGAAGGGCCTGGTGTGGATGCGGGTCGGCGCGGACGGCACGCTGGAGTCCCCGGTGGCGAAGTTCCTGTCCGCTGCCGAGCTCGCCGGGATCGTGAAGGCGACCGGCGGTGAGACCGGCGACCTCCTCCTGCTGGTCGCCGACGGCTGGGCGACCGTGTGCGAGGTGCTCGGCCAGCTCCGCAACGACCTCGGGCGCCCGGCCGCCGGTGCGGGCGGCTTCCGCTACGTCTGGGTCGTCGACTTCCCGCTGTTCGTGGGGGTCGACGCGCAGACCGGACGGCCCAAGCCCGGCCACCACCCGTTCACCCGCCCGCATCCCGATGACGTCGACAGGCTTGAGACCGAGCCGCTGGCGGTGCGTAGCCGCGCCTACGACCTGGTACTCAACGGCTGGGAGCTGGGCTCGGGTTCGATCCGGATCCACGAGCCCGACCTGCAACAGCGGGTCTTCGCAGCGCTCGGGATCTCCGCGGCCGAGGCCGACCGCCGGTTCGGTTTCTTCCTGACGCCGTTCTCCTACGGCGCGCCGCCGCACGGCGGGTTCGCCGTCGGGATCGACCGTCTCGTGGCGATCCTGGCCGGTGAGGACAACATCCGCGAGGTCATCGCGTTTCCCAAGACCCAGTCCGGCCTGGACCCGATGACGGGCGCGCCCACCGAGATCGAGCCGCGCCAGCTGCGTGAGCTGGGCATCCGGGTGCTGCCCTCCGCCTAGCCGTCGACGCCGGGCCAGGATCCTGCACACGATTCATGGCGAAAGCCTCCGGTTGACCGTGGCGCGACCTACCGTTACCTGGTTGGCGCGTCCCGTTCCAGCGTCCCTGCGGTACTCGTGATCACGGGTTGTCGTGATCACGCTGCCCCCGGCTTGCCGGGAAGCCCTGGGAGTCGGGCGTTGCGCGTTATCCCGCGGGTATGACCGACGAATCCGTCTCCAGCAACGGTGCTGGCTGGTTCGGACACGGCGGGCAGAGCGGTTCGCGGGTCGGATGCAGCAGTCGTACGCAGCAGGAGGCCAGGGAATGCAGATACCGTTCTCGTCGTCGCCGACGTCCAGTCTCGGCATCGAGTGGGAGCTGGCGCTGGTCGATCGTGGTACCCGCCACCTTCGTGGGGCGGCGACGGCCATCCTCGAGGAGTACCACAATAAGATCGGCCGGGACGCCGAGCCACGGGCCAAGCACGAGCTGTTCGAGTCGATCATCGAGGTTGTCACAGGTGTCTGCGACACCGTGAACGAGGCCAAAAAGGATCTTTTGGTAACCGTGGATCTCCTGGCGGATCTGGCCGAACCTCGGGGGCTCGCGCTGATGTGCAGCGGGACCCATCCACTGACCCGTTATGAGACGCAGGAGGTCAGCCCGGACCCCCGCTATGCCTCGCTGGTGGACCGGATGCAGTGGATCGCCCGGCGCCTTTTGATCTTCGGCGTGCACGTGCATGTCGGGGTCCGCTCGCGCGAAAAGGCGATCCCCATCGTGAACGCCCTCGCCGCCTACATCCCACACTTCCTCGCGCTGTCGGCATCCTCCCCGTTCTGGCTGGGTCTGGACACGGGTCTGGCCTCGGCGCGGTCGAAGTTGTTCGAGAGCCTGCCGACCGCGGGCCTGCCGTACCTGCTTGCCGACTGGGGGCAGTTCGAACAGCTCATGGCGACGCTGGTGTCCTCTGGTACCGCCGAAAGCATTCGTGAGCTGTGGTGGGACATCCGCCCGCATCCGAACTTCGGCACGGTGGAGCTACGTATCTGCGACGGGCTGCCGACACTGTTGGAGGTCGGGGCGGTCGCCGCGCTGACGCAGTGTCTGGTCGACCGGATGGACACCCAGCTCGACCGGGGCTACACGTTACCGACACCACACCGATGGGTCGTCCAGGAGAACAAGTGGCGGGCCGCCCGCTACGGTCTTGCCGCCGAGATCGTCGTGGATGACCGTGGCGCGACACGCAGTATCCGCGATGAGATTGTTGATCTTGTGGACGATCTTCTGCCGGTGGCGCACAGGCTGGCATGTACTGACGAACTGGCTGACGTCCTGCACATTCTGGATGTCGGCTCGAGCAGCGAGCGGCAGCGGATGGCGGCGCGGCGGGCTGATGGGGATCTGGTGGCCGTGGTGGATACCCTGCTTCAGGAGATGGAGTTTCGTCGGCCCGTACGGTGAATCCGGGCCGACGGTGGTGGAGAGGTGGGGTCAGGCCTTTGCTGTACGCGGATATCCGCCCTGATCAGGTCATCCGGGCGGGCGCACGACGTGAGCGTGGACAGCGGGCACAGGCTGGACGGCCGACATGATGGCGAACGCCACCGAGGCGGTCGCCAGCTGGCTGAACCAGCATGAAAGCGAGCTCGTCGCGTTCAGACGTGATCTTCATTCTCATCCGGAACTGGGCAGGCAGGAACACCGGACGACCCGTGCCATCGCGGCCCGCCTGTCGGCCGCCGGCCTGGCGCCGCATCCGTTGCCGGCCGGGACGGGCCTGTGGTGTGACATCGGCCCGATCGGCCGGGACACGACGGCTACTACGGCCACGACGGCCACGACGGCCACGACGTCCCCCGGCGCTGCGGGGACGGGCACCGCATCTGATCGGCCGGACGTCCCGATGGTCATGGTACGTGCCGACATCGACGCGCTGCCCGTGCTGGACGTGAAGGACGTCCCCTACGGCTCGACCGTTCCCGGCGTCTGCCATGCCTGCGGCCACGACGTCCACACGGCCGTCGTGCTCGGGGTGGGGCTGGCGCTCGCCGAATTCGCCCGGGCCCATCCGCTGGCGGGAACCGTCCGGCTCGTGTTCCAACCGGCCGAGGAGACCATGCCGGGCGGTGCGTTGGACGTGATCGACGCCGGCGTACTCAAGTCGGTGTCCACCGTCATGGCCGTGCACTGTGACCCGTCCCTGGACGTCGGGACGATCGGGCTGCGCGCCGGCCCCATCACCTCGGCGGCCGACTCGGTCAGGGTCACCCTCAGCGGTCCCGGCGGCCACACGTCCCGTCCGCAGAACACCGTTGATCTGATCTACGCGTTGTCCAGGCTGGCGGTGGAACTACCCGCGGCGCTGTCCCGTCTGGTGGACCCACGCTCGTCGCTGTCGCTGGTGTGGGGGCACGTCGAGGCGGGCACCGTGGCCAATGCGATTCCGCGGGCCGGCAGCATCGCCGGGACGGTCCGTACGCTGTCCCGCGATACCTGGGAGGACGTGCCGGCGCTCGTGCGACGGCTCGCCGAGCAGATCGTCGCCCCCTACGGGGCGGATCTCGCCCTCGAGTACCGGCGTGGGGTACCACCGGTGGTGAACAGCATCGAGACCATCGAGCTGTTCCGGACGGCCGTGCATCGCGTCCTTGCGCCCGGCGCGGAGATGTCGGTGACGCAGTCCCTCGGCGGCGAGGACTTCGCCTGGTATCT
>NZ_CAUVXO010000320.1:0-1226 GCF_963555865.1 Protofrankia sp. Cr1 | reverse complement strand
ACCCGTCGTTGCGGCACAGCCCGCAACACCCCCGGGGTTGGGTTGACCATCATGGTCAACCCAACCCCGGGACGGGCCGGGTTATCTGGACGTCTGGACCTCGGTCTCGCGGCGGGACCGCGGCTCCGGAACACCCGGGCCGTCATGGGTGTGGGATTCCTGCACCCGCAGCAGCTTGGCGGTCCAGTCCGGCAGGTACCAGTTCCAGTCGCCGAACAGCGACACCAACGCCGGCACCAGCAGCATCCGCACGACGGTGGCGTCGAGCAGGATGCCGAAGCCGAGCGCCGTCGCGAACAGTTTGATGTCGGTCTGCGGTCCGCTCGACAGCGACAGGAACGACAGGAACAGGATCAGTGCGGCCGAGGTGACGAGCCGCCCGGTACGGCCGACTCCTTCGATGACGGCGGCGTTGGTGTCACCACTGGCGTCGTACTCCTCCCGGATGCGGGCGAGGATGAACACCTCGTAGTCCATCGACAGGCCGAACAGGAATGCGAAGATCATCAGAGGTAGCCAGAAGGTGATCGAACCGGTGGCCTGAATGCCGTAGATCGCCTCGGAGCCGTACCCGTGCTGCCAGAACAACACGACTGCACCGCCCGTCGCCGCGAGCGAGACGATGTTGAACAACACCGCCTTGAGTGGCAGCAGGAGCGAGCGGAAAGCGCGTACCAGCAGTATGTAGGTGATCAGGACGATCAGGCCGAGCGCCAGCGGGAACGCCCCGTAGACAGCATGGATGTAGTCCAGCTGCAGTGCGCCGATCCCGGTCAGACCGATGAACCCGGGCACGTTGTCCAGGGCGGACCGCATCCGCCGGATCGGGTCGGTGCTGCTGCCGCCCGCGGTCTCGTTGTTCGGCACGGCGAGGACGATCGAGGTGTCGGCTCGGTTCGACGCGGGACCGGTCGGGGCCATCGCGGTGGCCACGCCGTCCACCGCGCGCACGCGTCGCACCACCTCGCCGGCCGCCGGTGAGGTGACCAGGATCTCAGCCGGGGTGAGAATGCCCGTCGGCACACCGCCGTCCTCAAGTGTCTTCAGCGCCTCATAGGCGGGCCCGGTCTTCGTCAGCGACGAGGACTGCGCCGTGCCGATCTGGACCCCGAAGAACGGAATGATCAGGGCGGTGAGGATGGCGAGTCCGACGCCGGCGGCGATCCAGCGGTGTCGCACGACCAGCGATGCCCACCTGGTCCAGAACCGGCTCGCGGTGTTCTCGT
>NZ_CAUVXO010000319.1:5046-6015 GCF_963555865.1 Protofrankia sp. Cr1 | reverse complement strand
AGGTCAGCCACCACGTCATCTCCGTTCATCTTGGGAAGCTTCGGCAAGATCTTTTAGGAACGGACGGCCCTACCGACATGCCGACGTCCGTTGCGAAGCAGGTAGCCGCATATGAGGTGACGAACCTGAATGAGCTGTCTATGCGGCGAGAAGAATACGGCGCTCGATGGGTTCAGATGTGGAGGTGGATGCGGGATGGGGGGTGTGTCGGGCGTTGGCGATGGTGGTGTGTTCGAGGGGGTGGCCGTGGCCGTCGTGGAGGGTGCGGCGGATGTGGAGAGTGGGTGATCCGGGAACGGTACGGCGATGTGGCCTCGTTCCTCCTCGCACACGGCTACACCCCCACCGGTGGGGCTGCGAGGTGACCGGGCGGCAGGCGATGCACCCGGCGCGGACGACGATCCGGGTGGTGGTCTACGTCCGGGTGTCCTCCGGGGACCTGATCCGCGAACGCACCGCGTCGGGGAAACACGCCCGGATCACCCAAGGCGGCTGGGGCGGCGGGGACGCACCGTACGGCTACCGGCTCGACCGCACCAGCGCTCACCCCCGGAGTATCTGGCCTCGGTCGCCGGGGACCACGCCGGACTGATCGCCACCCACGGCGGTGGGGATTCCGACGCGATCGCCAAGGCCGACGGTGAGATCAACCGGTTGCACCAGGCGCTCCCGACCACGATCGTGAACCTGTCCGCCGGCGGGTTCGCTGCCTCGAGCCCACCGTGGCGGCGGCGTCCCGCGATCTGCAAACCAAACTGAGTACCGCCAAGGCACGTCGCCAGACCCTCGCGGATCGCCACGCACAGGCGGCGTCGCACGCGCAACAGGTCCAAGCGGTCCGGGACCTGGCGGCTGTCGCGTCTACCCGGCTCGCGACCGCGACCCCGGAGGAACGTCGGGACCTCTACGCCCTCCTCAACATCCAAATAAAGATCGTGGACAACCGGCGGGGCGAACCCCTACGGCTCG
>NZ_CAUVXO010000319.1:0-4884 GCF_963555865.1 Protofrankia sp. Cr1 | reverse complement strand
CTCTGACCGGAACCCTTGACCACACCGAAGCCCTGAACGCGACCGAACCCGCGCGCCCACAAGAGCGGGCGCCGTGGGCGCTCCTACAGGCCGAGGTGGCGGGCGATGAGCATCTTCTGGACCTCGCTGGTGCCTTCCCCGATCTCCAGGATCTTGCTGTCCCGCCAGTGCCGGGCGACGGGGTACTCGTTCATGAAGCCGTAGCCGCCGTGGATCTGGGTTGCCTCACGGGCGTTGGTCACCGCGGCCTCGCTGCTGACCAGCTTCGCGATCGCAGCCTCCTTCTTGAACGGGCGGCCGGAGGCCATCCGGGCGGCCGCGTCGTAGTAGGCGGTGCGGGCGACGTGGGTACGCGCCTCCATCTCGGCAATCTTGAAGGAGATCGCCTGGTTGGCGCCGATCGGCCGGCCGAAGGCGTGGCGGGTCCGGGCGTAGGCCACCGATTCCTCGACGCAGGCCTGGGCGAGGCCGACGGCCAGTGCCGCGATGGCGATGCGGCCTTCGTCGAGGATGGACAGGAAGTTCGCGTAGCCGCGGCCCCGTTCGCCGAGCAGGTTGGCCTCGGGTACCCGTACGTCGACGAGCGTGAGCGGGTGGGTGTCGCTGGCATGCCAGCCGACCTTGGAGTACGCCGGTTCCGCGGTGAAGCCGGGGGTCGGGACCGGCACCACGATGGTGCTGATCTCCTTATTCCCGGCCGCGGTGGTGCCGGTGACGGCGGTGACCGTGACGAGCCGGGTGATGTCGGTACCGGAGTTGGTGATGAACGCCTTGGCACCGTTGAGCACCCAGGTGTCGTCGTCGAGGCGTGCGGTCGTGCGGGTGCCGCCGGCGTCGCTGCCCGCCTCGGGTTCGGTCAGCCCGAACGCGCCGAGGGCCTCGCCCGAGCACAGCATGGGCAGCCATTGCTGTTTCTGGTCCTGCGTGCCGAACCGGTAGATCGGCATCGCGCCGAGCGAGCAGCCGGCCTCCAGCGTGATCGCTACCGACGAGTCGACCCGGGCGAGTTCCTCGATGGCCAGGCAGAGGGTGAAGAAGTCGCCGCCCATCCCGCCGTAGGACTCGGGGAAGGGCAGTCCGAACAGGCCCATCGTGGCCATGGCGGCGACGACCTCGTAGGGGAAGGTCTTGTTCTCGTCGTGTTGGGCGGCGACCGGGGCGACGACCTCGCGGGCGAACTCGGCGACGGTGCGGCGCAGGGATTCCTGCTCGTCGGTGAGGCGGGTGTCAGGCATCGGGTGTCTCCTGCGGGTCCTGCGGGCCGGGGATGAGTGCGTCGGCCTCTACGACGGCGAGGACCTGGTCGAGGGTGACCTGTTCGCCGGTGTGTGCAAACAGGTCTGTGACATGGCCGTCCCGCGGGGCGGCGAGGGTGTGTTCCATCTTCATCGCCTCGACGATGATCAGTGGCTGGCCGGCGGTGACCTGTTCTCCGGCGGTGACGTGAACGGCGATGACGGTGCCGGGCATCGGGCTGCGGACCTCGGCGGCGCCGGCCGATCCCGCTCCTGTGTGGGCGGCGGGGTCGGCCTCGACGATCCGCCAGGCGGCTCCGTCGGCGCCGAGCCAGCGGGTCGCCCCGTCGCGGGCGTACCACCAGCGTCGGCTCCGCCCGCCGACGGTGATCAGCAGTTCGCTGCCGTCGTCGGCGAGGGTGCGTACCGCGGCGGTCATAGGCTCCCCGGTCGCGGCGGGCTCGCCGGTGACGTTGACGTTGACGTTGACGTTGACGTTGACGTTGACGTTGACGGTGGCGGCTGTCGGGGTGCCGGTCACGGTGACCTCGGCGGTGCCGCCGCCGGGCAGCGCCGGCCGCCAGACCAGGGGAGCCGGGACACCGCCGACCCGCCAGCCGCTGGGGACGTCCCAGGGGTCGATCACCGGGCCGGCCGGCTGCGCCTCGGCGAGCCGCGCCAACCCGTAGGCCGCCAACGCGTGGGCCGGGAGCGCGTGGGCCGGGAGGTCAGCGTCGCCGAGGCCGTCGAGCTCGCGTTCGACCAGACCGGTGTCGAGGCGTCCGGCGGCCACGTCGGGGTGGGCGAGCAGCGCCCGGAGGAAGGCGATGTTGGTCGTGACGCCGAGGACGGCGGTGCGGGCGAGGGCGGCGTGCAGGCGGGTACGCGCGGTCGCCCGGTCCGGCCCCCAGGCGATCACCTTGGCGAGCATCGGGTCGTAGTCGGTTCCCACCCGCTGCCCGTGGCTGAGGCCCGAGTCGACGCGCACGCCGTCGCCGTCGGGTTCGCGCATCAGCAGGACGGTGCCGCCGGTCGGGAGGAAGCCGCGGGCCGGGTCCTCGGCGTAGACCCGCGCCTCGATCGCGTGCCCGGTCAGCTGGATGTCCTGTTGGGTGATCGGCAGCGGTTGGCCAGCGGCGATCCGGATCTGCTCGGCGACCAGGTCGATCCCGGTGATCATCTCGGTGACCGGATGTTCGACCTGCAGCCGGGTGTTCATCTCCATGAAGAAGAAGTGCGCCGGGTCGTCGGCGCCGACGATGAACTCCACGGTGCCCGCGCCGGTGTAGCCCACGGCGTGGGCGACCTCGACCGCGGCCGCGCCGATGCGGTCCCGGGTCGCGACGTCGAGTAGCACCGACGGCGCCTCCTCGATGATCTTCTGGTGGCGGCGTTGCAGGCTGCACTCGCGTTCGCCGAGGTGAACGACGGCGCCGTGGGTGTCGGCGAGGATCTGCACCTCGATGTGCCGTGGGCGGTGGACGAACCGTTCGAGGAACAGGGTGTCGTCGCCGAAGGACGCGGCCGCCTGTCGGCGGGCGGCGGCGAGTTCGCTGCGCAACGCGGCCGGTTCGGTGACCAGGCGCATCCCTTTCCCACCCCCACCGGCGGACGGTTTGATCAGCACGGGATAGCCGACCTCGGCCGCGGCGGCGACCAGGTCGGCGTCGCTCATCCCCGGTTCGGTGCGACCGGGTACCACCGGGACACCGGCGGCGGCGACGGTCTGCTTGGCGCGGATCTTGTCGCCCATCACCGCCACGGCGTGCGCGGACGGTCCGATGAAGACCAGGCCCGCATCGGTGCAGGCGCGCACGAACGCGACGTTCTCGGACAGGAAGCCGTACCCGGGATGGACCGCCCGGGCGCCGGTGAGCCGGGCCGCGTCGAGCAGCGCCGGGATCGACAGGTAGGACAGCTGGGCGGGCGCCGGGCCGATGTGGACCGCCTCGTCGGCCTCGCGCACATGCCGGGCGTCGGCTGTCGGCGTCGCTGTAGACGGCGACCGAGCCGATGCCCAGCGCCCGCAGTGTACGGATCACGCGGACCGCGATCTCACCGCGGTTGGCGACCAGCACGGTGTCGAACAGGGTGGTGTCACCGCTTGTGGTGTCGCAGAGGGTGGCTGGCATCGCGCTCACATCCGGAAGACGCCGTAGCGGACAGGTTCCAGCGGCGCGTTCGCCGCCACCGACAGGGCCAACCCCAGCACCGTGCGGGTGTCGAGCGGGTCGATCACGCCGTCGTCCCACAGCCGGGCGGTCGAGTAGAAGGGGTGACCCTGACGGTCGTACTGAGCGCGGATCGGCGCGGTGAACGCCTCCTCGTCCGCGGCATCCCAGTGCACACTCCGGGTCTCGTGCTGCTCGCGTCGCACGGTCGCCAGCACCGAGGCGGCCTGCTCGCCGCCCATCACCGAGATCCGCGCGTTCGGCCACATCCACAGGAACCGTGGTGAGTAGGCCCGGCCGCACATCGAGTAGTTACCGGCGCCGAACGACCCGCCGATCACAACGGTGAACTTCGGGACCCGCGCGCAGGCGACGGCGGTGACCATTTTGGCGCCGTGCTTGGCGATCCCGCCGGCCTCGAACTCCCGGCCGACCATGAAGCCGGTGATGTTCTGCAGGAACAGCAGCGGGATTCTGCGCTGGTCGCACAGCTCGATGAAGTGCGCGCCCTTGAGGGCGGACTCGCTGAACAGCACGCCGTTGTTCGCCACGATGCCGACCGGGTGGCCGTGCAGCCGGGCGGTGCCGGTGACCAGCGTCGGGCCGTACTCGCGCTTGAATTCGGCGAACCGGCTCCCGTCGACGATCCGGGCGATGACCTCGCGGACGTCGTAGGGGATGCGGCTGTCGGTGGGTACGACCGCGTACAGCTCCGCCGGGTCGGCGGCCGGCTCGTCGGTAGGGGCGACATCCCAGGGCCGGGGCGCGCGCGGCGCGAGGCTGGCCACGATCGCCCGCACCCGGCGCAGCGCGTCGGCATCGTCGTCGGCCAGGTGATCGGTGACCCCGGAGGTTTTGCTGTGCAGCAGCCCGCCGCCGAGGTCCTCCGCGGAGACGATCTCCCCGGTCGCGGCCCGCACCAGCGGCGGACCGCCCAGGAAGATCGTCCCCTGGTCCCGGACGATGACGGCCTCGTCGCTCATCGCCGGGACGTAGGCGCCACCGGCCGTGCACGAGCCGAGGACCGCGGCGATCTGCGCGATACCGGCCGCCGACATCGTCGCCTGGTTGTAGAAGATCCTCCCGAAGTGCTCGCGGTCGGGGAACACCTCGTCCTGCAGCGGGAGGAACGCCCCCCCGGAGTCGACGAGGTAGACACACGGCAGCCGGTTGTGCAGTGCCACCTCCTGTGCCCGCAGGTGCTTTTTGACGGTGACGGGGTAGTAGGTGCCGCCCTTGACCGTGGCGTCGTTCGCCACCACCACGCACTCACGCCCGGACACCCGTCCGACACCGGTGATGATCCCCGCGCCCGGTGCCTCGTCGCCGTACATGCCGTTGGCGGCCAGCGGCGAGAGTTCCAGGAACGGGCTGCCGCGGTCGAGCAGGGTGTCGATCCGGTCCCGGGGCAGCAGTTTGCCTCTGCTCACATGGCGCAGTCGGGCCTGCTCCGACCCGCCCCGCGCGGTCGAGCTCAG
>NZ_CAUVXO010000318.1:0-5868 GCF_963555865.1 Protofrankia sp. Cr1 | reverse complement strand
CGGCGGAGCCGTACGATCTCGGCCTGCGCGGCGCGCGGATCGAGCGGAAGCGCCCTCGGGTTCGCGAACTGCCGCAGCCAAACGGTTTCCACGGGCGCGGGGCGGCCGCGGACGAAGGACCGGAACACCACGTCGACGTCGTGGTCCGGGTCGTCGGTGGCGCGCGGATGCTCCAGGAACAGGCAGGCGTCGTCAACCTGGAGGCTGACCTCCCGCTCACGCGACACCGTCTCACCGTTGTGCCCGGACACCACAAGCAGCGCTTCGTCGTCGGCGCCGTCCGATCCGCTCGCTCGCGGCACCCGCACCACACCACCGCTGCGCACAGCGTCCACACAGGCCTGCCGCGATACCTCGGCGACAAGCCGCCCGGTGCGCGCCGTGCGTAGCTCCAGGTCGCAGGGGGGAAGCGACGGGCCGAATGCTGTGATCATGTTCAGTGTGACGTCCTCGGCTGTCAGATCGACGGAGAGGATGTGCGGCGCCCGCGCTCGGTCGGCGGGCACCAGCAACCGTCCGGCCGGGTAGGTCCGCGACTCGGTGCTGCGCCACGGGGCGATGGTTCCCCGCAGGTCCCAGCGTTTCGGGGCATTGGGGGCATTCGGTGTCGACGGGGTGATGAGCGCGAACTGCACGACGAGACCGTCCGCGCCCGACCGGAGCGCCGAACCCAGGATTTCGACGGCGGGGGAGCCGCCGCCGTCGTCAAGCCACGTCAGGTCGGCACGCGTCACCACGAACTGGTGCACAACGGAACCGCCCTGCCGCAAGTCGTGCCACCTCGGCGGCTGAAAGCCGTGCACGGTGCCGGTGCAGGCGTATCCGGTGTTGTGCGAGCGCCCGGCCCGGCCAAACCCGAACTGGCCGACCATCAGCGTGGTCGTCCAGTTCGACGACGGGTCGACGTCGAAGACCCGGGCACGGTTGACGGTCGTCTGGAGGTACTCGTTGTAGTGCCCCCACATGTCGACGCAGCGCCCCACCACAGGATCGGTGTGGTCGACCGCTCCCGCGCGCAACTCGACACCCGACACCACGGCGTCGACCGCGAAGTGCCCGTTGCCGGCGAAGTGCTCCCCCACGGGGCCGTCGTACTCCTGCGGTGGCCGATCGCGGGGGAACGGCGTTCCGTCGGCCCCCAGCGCCGTGTTCGTCGCCAGGTCAAGGCGGCCATTGCGCGGACCGGTTGGACACTGGGTGGTACCGGCACCGGTGAAGTGCAGGCGCGGCAGGTCGAAGATGCTCACCCCACCCGCCGGAGGCGCTGAGCCGACCTGCGGCCGGAGAACGGCTCGTGCCACTGGATGCTGTGCACGGCGTCGATGGCCGACTCGATCGCCCCCTCGATCCAGGCCGGTTTCGACGAGCAGTGCTCGCCCGCGAAGAACAGACGGTCCTGCGGCCGCGCCGCCGCCTGCCGTTGCTCCTCGCACGTGGCGGCGTCCTGTGTCCAGCGGATGGTGGCTGCTCCCCGGCTCCACCGGTGCTCACCCCACACCTGGCTCACCGTTGCTAAGATCATGCCGGGTTCCCGCAGCCTGGGGTGCATCCGGCTCACCTCGTTCACGATGGCCTCGTGCCTGGTCACCGGATCGAGCTTGCTGATTTTCTCCGCGTCGGGGCCGATGGTGTAACTGGCGAGCAGCACAGCGCCCAGCGACCGGTCACCCTCCACGGGAGGGTAGTACGTCTGGCGCACCAGCCCGCCGGTGAACGAGGCGCCACCGGTGATCCCGTCCGCGGTCCAGAATGCCTCCCGGCAGTGAAATGCGATCTTGGTTGCTGGCCAGTACTGGGTTTCGTGGATCACGCTCAGCTTGTCGTCGTCGAATCCGTCCAGCCGCAGCCTCCGCAGGACGGGGAAGGGAATCGTGCACAGCACGTAGTCGCAGTGCCAGGAACTGGTCATGCCACCGTGGCGTACCCCGACGACCACGCCGTCGTCTCGGACCGACAGCCCGACCACCTCGTGGCCCAGCAGGAGCGGCCCGCGGATCTTCGCCGCCAGCCCGTCGGTGAGCGCATCCGTGCCGTGGCGTAGGCGAAAGATCGCGTTACTCGTCTCCATGAGCACGTCATCCAGGAAGCGCTCGTGCCGGCCGGAGCACACCGACCGGAGGTACGGGTGGTCCGCGAAGACGGAGTGCAGGTCCACCTTTGACCCGCTGTCGCCGCACAGGTACGGCTCGAGATCGATTCGGTCGACCAGGTCGAGCAGTTCGACGTTTACGTTGGGGTGGTCCCGGAACTGCTCCGGCGCGACGGCGTTCAGGCACGCGTTCAGCCATGAGCCGAACAGCAGAGTGTTGTACCGGTAGCCGTGTTCGGTCAGGCCTGGGTCGAGGGCGCTGACGAGCGCCTTCGGCGCGTCGCGGACCCGGACATAGCCGCCGTCTTTGACGCGCAGCAGGTCATCGTCGTCGGACAGGATGGTCCGGAACTCACGGACCTGGTTCAGGAGCCCGAGTTTGGCGATATAATGTAGTGCGCGCGTGTGACTTATCGGAATCCGCATCGCGCCGAGTTCGGCGAATTGAGCGCCCTTGGCGCTGCCGAAGCGGTACGTGTGCACCCGGCCGCCGATGCGGTTGCTTCCCTCGAGGATCCGTACCCGGTGCCCCCGCCGTTCCAGTTCGTAGGCGGCGACCAGGCCGGCGACGCCCGCCCCCAGCACGGTGATCGTCTTCGGTTCTCCGCTGGTGTGGTCCGATCTTTCATCGGTCTGTGACGTGACGGACATCGCGCCTCCTAGCCAGGGCGGCTCTAACCACGACTGAGCTCGGAATTGACCGAGGAGCTCGCAGTCGAGGACCACGCGACAGATATAGATCTCCATCGTCGGCAACCGTCGCTACTGCTCATATCCCCATGACCATCACCAAGGTGAGTAGTCGCTGTCCGCCGGCACACCCGTGCGGACCCGTCGTCATCCTCCGGGCTGACAGTGTTGACGCTGATCCCTTCCGCTGCCGTTGTGCGCGGGGCAGCGTGGGCCAGGCGGTGGGACCGGACGGCCCCGCTCGACGGACGAGGAGAGGGAGGGATGGCGACCTTGGCACACGTGCTGATCGCGACCACACCGGCCGACGGCCACGTCAACCCGGTGCTTCCCATCGCGCGGCACCTCACCCGGCGCGGACACGAGGTCCGGTGGTACACCGGGCAGGCCTACCGGGACAAGGTGGCCGAGGTGGGCGCTACGCACGAGCCGATGCACACCGCCTATGACTTCGGGGGCCTGAGTAAAGAGGAGGCGTTCCCAGCCCATGCGGGGCTGACCGGACTCGCCAGCTTCCGGGCAGGCATGGAGGACATCTTCTACAACACCGCCCCCAGCCAGATGAAGGACCTCCTCGAGATCATCGAGAGGTTCCGGGTCGACGTGATTGTTTCCGATGACATGTGCTACGGCGCGTGTTTCGCCCGCGAGCACACCGGAATCCCGTTGGCCTGGGTGGGCAATTCGATTTACATCCTCAACAGCCGTGACACCGCGCCTCTCGGCTACGGACTCGGGCCGTCTTCGTCACGGCCTGGCCGTCTGCGCAACCGTTTGTTCACGCTGGCCGGGGATCATCTCGCGCTGCGTGCTACCCGCAAACGTGCCGACGAGGTCCGGGGTGAAACGGGACTGCCCCGTCTCGGCGCGAGCGTCATGGAGAACATCTCCCGCAGGCCTGACCTGTACCTCGTCGGCACCGTCGAGTCGTTCGAGTTTCCCCGGAGCGACCTGTTCGAGGGGACGCACTTCGTAGGCCCGCTTGACCTGCCGGCAGCGGACACCGCCTTCGAGCCGCCCGCGTGGTGGGACGAACTCCATGACGGACGGCAGGTGGTGCTCGTCACCCAGGGCACGATCGCCAACGATGCGCAACGGCTGCTCGTCCCGGCCATTCGGGCGCTGGCGGACTTGCCGGTTCTCGTCGTGGTGACCACCGGCAACCACCCGCTGGACGCCAACACCGCGCGGTCGCTGCCGGCCAACGCACGGGTCGAGCGATTCGTCCCCTATCACCGGCTTCTGCCGCATGTCGACGTGATGGTGACAAACGGCGGGTTCAACGGGGTCAACGCCGCGCTCGCACACGCTGTGCCGCTCGTCGTCGCAGGGGCGAGCGAGGAGAAGGCCGACGTGGCCGCGCGGGTGAGGTGGGCGGGCGTGGGGATTGCACTTGGCCGCCGAACCCTGACCCCGCAACGGATCCGGCGTGCGGTCGGCGCTGTCCTCGCCGACACGCGTTACCGGCAGGCCGCCGCACGTCTGCGAGAGGAGTACCTGGGTCACGACGGGCCGCGGCGGGCTGCGGAGCTGATCGAAGGACTGATCGGCACCTATGACCCAGCTGCGCAGGCCCCGGTCACTGGAGGCATCCAATGAAATCCGACGAGCTGTTGGACGCGCCCCACGTCGACATACCGACCATTCCCGCCCCGGTCGACTGCATGCCGAGCCTGGTCGCCGCCGGACGGGTGGCGCCGGTCGTCACGGTCGACTACTACGGCGGAACCGCCTGGGCGGTCTGCGACATGGACCTCGCGCGTGCGGCTCTGACTGACCGGAGGCTGAGCAAGGACGTCGAGCTCACCCCGGACTGGATGCGGATTCCCGGGGTGATGCTCGGCGCACAGCCCCGCGCCGAGGTCGCCCGCACCATGGTGATGAGCGAGGGACCGGAACACGCCAGGATCAGGCGGTTGCACGCGGAGATCTTCACACCGCGCAACACGGCCACGTGGGCCGCCCAGCTGGCCCGGCTCGCCGAGGAACTGTTGGACGAGCTTGCCGCCGAGAGCGGTGGCGAGGTGAACCTCGTCGAGCGCTACACCTACCCGCTCCCGCTGGTGTTCATCTGCGCGATGCTCGGCCTGCAGCCGGAGATGTACGCCGTGATGCGGCGAGCCACCGACGACATCATCTACTCGCCGGAGGCGACCGTACGGGCGGGCGGCGTCGGCGCGCTCGCCGGCGCGGTCGCGGGGTGGGCCAGTGATCCCAGTCCGTTGAACGAAGGATTGATCACCGGCCTGCTCGAAGCCGTCGACGGCGAAGCGGCCATCACGGTGAACGAGGTCGTGACATGGACGGTCGGCCTGGTGATGGCCGGCTACGAATCGACGGCGAGCCTGATCGCCGCGGCGATCCTCGAGGCACTGCGCAAGCCGGCTGACCAACGTCCGCGTACTGAAGCGGAGATCGACGCGTGGATCGAGGAGACCCTCCGGGTGCACCCGCCGTTCCCGCACGCGACCTGGCGGTTCGCCACCGAGGACCTCAACCTCGGCGGCTACCTCATCCCCGCGGGGGCGCCCGTGCAGATCAACGTGGCAGCGGCCAACCGCTGTACGGGCGGGGAACCCGCGGACGATTTCGACGTGTACCCGGCCCGCAGCCACATCAGTTTCGGGCTCGGTCACCACTACTGCCTCGGCGCGCCGCTGGCCCGTCTCGAGGCCACGCTCGCTCTGAGCGCCTTCCTGCCCCGCTTTCCGAACGCCCAGCTGAGCGAGACCACCGCGGTGGGGTGGGAGTCGGAATGGATGACCCGCCGCATCAAGGTCCTCCCCGTCGTGCTGGCCGGCGCCGGCTCGCCCCACACCGATCACGGAAGGTACGACCGACATGGATGAGGCATTGATCGAATCCGTACTCGCCGTCGCGGCGCAATCGGAGCGGGCGGCATACGCTGCCACGGCCAAACAGGGCCCCGCCGAGGTCGCCGAGGTCGTGCTGACCGAGGTGGCCGCGCTGACGCGGATGCTCCCTGGACCGGACGAGAAGGTGCCGGTCCAGTGGGACCTCGGCTTCGGCGACGAGCGGCTCGGTTACGTCATGACGGTCGGCGGTGGCGGCGCGACCGTCGAACCGGG
>NZ_CAUVXO010000317.1:0-5875 GCF_963555865.1 Protofrankia sp. Cr1 | reverse complement strand
GAACCGCTTACCGCTACCTTTACCGAGCTGGTCTCGGGTGTCGCGCGCGGCCGGCCGGCCATCCCCTACCTGTCCAACGTCACGGGTGACTGGATCACCGATGCCGATGCGGCCGACCCGACATATTACGCGCGTCACCTGCGTGAGGCCGTCCGGTTCGGCGACTGTGTGCGGAGGCTGTGGCAGCAGCCTGGGCGGATCATGCTGGAGATCGGGGTGGGCCAGCCGCTGGGGTCGATGGCGCAACAGGCCAGACCCCGCGACGCTGACGCCGGATCGTTGGTACTCGGCTCGCTGCCCGGCGCTCATGACGGCGGCTCGGACACGGCGCTCATGGCGACTACCACCGCCAAACTGTGGCTGTGTGGCGTTGACATCGACTGGAACAGCGTCCAGTCTGAGCGACGCCGCGTGCAGCTGCCGACGTATCCGTTTCAACGTCGTCGATACCGGCCGACCACGGACCACACCGACCGCGCAGGCACGGGCGGGACGGGGAGAAAAGATGGCACGGCCGTTGCCGACATCGCGGCGAGCGCCGACAGCGGACGCCGCGAGCTCGCCGACTGGTTCTACACACCTCGGTGGGAGTTCCTGCCACCGGCCATCCGGGATGCCGGACACGCTGAACCGGGCTGTTGGCTGATCTTCGCTGACGATCTGGGTGTCGCAGAGTCGCTCAATCGACGGTTGACCGAACGCGGCGCGAGCGTGACGGTGGTGCGGCGTGGCACCCGCTTCACCAGCCAGGCCGATAAGTCGTACCTTATCGATCCGGGCAACGGCGACGACTATGTCGAGCTGTTGCGGCGGATCAAAACCGCCGGTGAGCTGCCGACCAGGATCGTCCATCTGTGGCTGGTCTGCGAACGTCCCGAAGACCCGGCCGACCCCGTGGTAGTCGATGACGTGGCACGAGACGGCTTCACCAGCCTGTTGTCGCTGGCCCAGGCGATCGGCAGGGAGACCCTGACCGGGACGATCGAGGTCTGCGTGGTCTCCAGTGAGATGCACGCCATTGTCGAGGGTGACCAGTCGCAGCCGGCCAAGGCACTGGTCCTCGGGCCGTGTCGCGTGTGGCCGCTCGAGAATCCGGCGATCACCTGCCGGAGCGTCGACATCTCCCTGCCGTCGGTCGGCGGTGGCGGGTCCGCATTGGCCGAAGCCCTCCTGGCGGAACTCAACAGGCCCGTGCGGGACAGCACCGGCAGCGAAGTCGCGGCGATCCGGGGGCGGCTTCGCATGCGGCAGGTATTCGGGCCGGTCCGGTTGGAACGTCCGTCGGAACACCAGCGGTTCCGCACCGGCGGAACTTACCTGATCACGGGCGGGTTGGGCGGGATCGGCCTGTCTCTGGCCGAATATCTGGTCAAAACCGTGCAGGCGAATCTGGTGCTCGTGGCGCGATCCGGTCTCCCACCGCGCCAGGAGTGGCCGCAATGGGCGAATCGGCCCTCGGGGGACGAAACCGCTGATCGGATCAGGGCCGTACGGCGATTGGAGGACGCCGGTGGCACGGTCATGGTCGCTACGGCGGACGTAACCGACCCCGACGGGCTGAGCGTCGTCGTGCGGGAGGCCGTCGAGCGGTTCGGGGTGATCCACGGGGTCGTGCACGCAGCCGGGGTACCCGGGGGCGGACTCATCCAGTTGAAGGACGCCGGGTCAGCCGCCGCGGTCTTGGCACCCAAGGTACGGGGGGCACTGGCACTGCGTCGCGCCTGCGCATCGCTCCCGCTGGACTTCCTGGTTCTCTGCTCCTCGGGTATCGCCGTCAGCGGGGGCATCGGCCAGGTCGACTACTGCGCGGCCAACGCGTTCCTGGACGCGCTGGCGGGCCATGACGACAGCTCGGGCAACGCGGGCCGGCGACCGGTCGTTTCGGTGAACTGGGACGCCTGGCAAGGCGTCGGCATGGCTGCCCGGACCATCATCGTCGGAGCCGGCGAGCCGTCCCCGACGCGGTCCCGGGACAGGGATGTGCGCCACCCGCTCCTCGAGCGGCGGCTGGCCGGCGCTGATGAACGGTACTCGATCTACGTCACCCATTTCGACGCCCGTGCGTCCTGGCTTGTCGACGAGCACCGCATGAACGGCCGCCCGGTGGTGCCCGGAGTCGGGCATCTGGAGCTGGTCCGTGCGGCGTTCGCCGATGACCGTGGTTCTGGCGACCGGCCCGATCCGGGCATCGAGCTGACGGCGGTCACCTTTTACACGCCGATCGTGGTACCCGAGGGTAACCGCAAGCAGGTGCGCGTCGTGCTCGAGCGGGACCGCACCGGTACGAGCTTCGCCGTCATCAGCGCTCATCGGGACTCTTCGGTCGGCGATGCCGAGCGCTGGCAGCTGCACTCGTCGGGCCGGGTGGCGCCACTGGGCACTACGCAACCGCGCCGGCTCGACATCAAGGCGCTGATCGAGCGGGCCGGGCTACGCGACATCGGCCGGCCCGACAATGGCGGTCCGATGGGCTTCGGGGCCCGATCCCAGTGCCTGCAGCGGATGTATGTCGGGGACGAGGAGTTTCTGGCCCGGCTTGAACTTCCCGGACAGTTCCGGGCCGAGTTGGACCAACTGTCGCTGCATCCCGCGCTGATGGACATTGCGACGGCTTTTGTAGGCGTGCATCACGCCAGCGAGTTTCGAATTCCGATCTCCTACGGCCGGATTCTGATGTTCGCCCCGCTGTCGGCGGCGGTTTACAGCCACCAGTCGTACCTGGACGGCGATCAGGTCGGCAAGGAGACCGTGACTGCCGATGTCACCATCACCGACCTGGACGGCCACGAACTGGTACGGGCTGAGCGGTTCGTCCTGAAACGAGTGCACGACCTGGACGAACGGCTCAGCGCGGCGCAGGCCGCCAGCGCCGGGAAGACAGAGCTGTACGATCATCCGCCGGTTGATGACGGCGACCGGGTGACGGTGCGGGCCGAGCCGTCGGCCGGATTCCTGCAGACGGCGCTTGATCACGGCATGTCTCCCGACGAGGGAACCGAGGTCCTCGGCCGGATCCTGAGCTCGGGCCTGACTCCCCAGGTCCTGGTGAGTACGCGCGACCTCCCGACTGTGCTCGACCAGGTGGCGCAGGCCCGCGCCAGCTCTGCCGAGAGAGGCGGCGAGCCGGCGGGTGGGCAGGCCTCGATCGGCGTCTCGCACCCGCGACCGGACCTGCTCACCCCGTACGAGGCTCCACGGGACAGCGTCGAGGAACGGCTCGCCGAGCTGTGGCAGGAACTACTGGGCGTGGACAAGGTCGGGGTCCACGACCACTTCTTCGAACTCGGCGGCCATTCTCTGCTCGGACTCCAACTGGTGCCGCGGCTGCGCGAGACCTTCGCGGTGGAGCTGCCGGTGGGAACAGTCTTCGACGCGCCGACCGTCGCCAACCTGGCGTGCGCCCTGCAAGCCGCCATGGCTGCCCGGACTCCGGACGCTCAGTAGTCCCCGGCCTGGGCCGTCTTTGAGACCGCTGAAGCGCGAGACCTCTGGAAGGACATCATGTCGAATATCGAAATACGAACCGTCGGTGTGATCGGCGCGGGCGTGATGGGCAGCGAGGTGGCTCAGGTCCTGGCGCAATCTGCATTCGGTGTCGTCCTGGTGGACGTCACGATGGACGCACTTTCCCGGGCACGCCAGAACATCGAGCGTGGCCTTCGTTTCCAGCGGATGCTCAGCGCGCGGAACGGTACGCCGACGACGGCCAAGGTCGATCGTGCAGAGATTCTCGACCGAATCACCTTCACCACGGACATCGGCGACGTCGCGGATGTCGACTTCGTCATCGAGAACGCCACCGAGGACTGGGCCGTCAAGCGGCCGGTGTTCGAGGCACTCGACTCGGCGTGCAAGCCGGACGTGATCTTCGCTGTGAACACCTCATGCATTCCGATCACCAGGGTGGGCGGGGTGACCCGACGTCCAGACAAGGTCATCGGCGCTCACTTCATGAATCCTGTCTCGCTCAAGCCGATGGTGGAGGTGATCAAAGGTTTTCACACCTCGGACGAGACGGTGCAGGCGATGCTGGGCCTCCTTTCCGCGATCGGCAAGGAGGGCGTCGTGGTCGTCGATTCCCCAGGCTTCGTCTCCAACCGGGTGTTGATGTTGACCATCAATGAGGCCGCCTGTCTGGTCCATGAGCGGGTGGCCGACGCGATCGAGGTCGATCGGATATTCAAGGGTTGTTTCGGGCATGTCATGGGCCCACTGGAGACTGCCGACCTGATCGGCCTCGACACTATTCTCCTGTCGATCGAGGGGCTCTATGAGAGCTTCGGCGACAGCAAGTATCGACCCTGCCCGCTGTTGAAGCAGCTCGTCTACGCCGGTCTGCACGGCCGAAAGAGCGGCCGCGGCTTCTACGACTATCAGTAGGGGAACGGAAGGAAGATTTCATGTCGATGATCAAAATGCGGCTCAAGGATTTTCTCAGTGGATATTTCAAGGACCACGATTTTGCCGACAGCGAGGATATCTTCGCCTCCGGCTACGTGAATTCGCTGTTCGTCATACAGCTCATCGCCATGGTCGAGAAGGATTTCTCGATCACACTCGAAGACGAGGACCTGGACTTCGAGAATTTTCGATCCATTGACGGGATTGAACGGTTCGTCGTCGGAAAGCAAGCCGTAACGGTCGGAACGTAGGGCTGTCGGGAGCATGGAATCGATCGCAGGTGTGCTGTCCCTGACCGATGCTCAGAACAAGCTTCTGCAGGAGTACCGGCAGTTCACGGAAACCGAGATCGCGCCGTTCGCCAATGAATGGGACCGGGCCGGGAAGCTGCCGCGCAGTGTGCTCACCGGTATGGCAGAGGCTGGCTACCTGGGCACGCTGATTCCCGTCGAATACGGCGGCAGCGCGTTCAGTCTGGTCGCCTTCGGCCTGCTCAACGAGGCGATCGGCGTCGGATGTTCCTCCGTACGCAGTGTCCTTACCGTGCACAGCATGGTGTGCCAGGCCATCACCCGCTGGGGAAGTGCCGCTCAGCGCGAGCGTTGGCTGCCCCGGTTGGCCGGCGGGCAATGGGTCGGAGCGTTCGCGTTGAGCGAGCCCGACGCCGGCAGCGACGCGGCTCAGATCGCCGCCACCGCACGGCCGGACGCCGAACACTATGTCCTCGACGGCACCAAAAAATGGATCACCTATGGGCAGGCGGCTGATGTCTTCCTGGTGTTCGCCGGAAATGAGGGACGGCTCAGTGCCTTTGTGGTGGAGCGGGATACTCCGGGGCTGACGGTAGAGCCGCTCGATGACATGTTCGGCACTCGGGCGGCCATGCTCGCCGAGCTGCACTTCGACCGTTGCCGTATCCCGCGTGCCGCGATGCTCGGCCGACCGGGGTTCGGGCTCGTCGCAGTCGCCGGCGCGGCGCTGGACATCGGCCGCTACAGCGTCGCGTGGGGCTCGGTGGGCCTGGCACAGGCATGCCTGGAGTCGTCGCTGCGGTACGCCCGGCAACGCAGGCAGTTCGGGGTCCCGGTTTTCGACCATCAGTTGATCCAACGTCTGATCACCAACATGGCGACCACGGTCTCGGCCGCCCGACTGTTGTGTCTACAGGCCGGAGAGCTCAAGGAAGCCGGTGCCCCGGCCTCGGTCGCGGCGGTGTGGATGGCCAAGTACTTCGCTTCGACAGGAGCCTTTCAGGTGGCGGCGGACACCGTGCAGATCCAGGGTGCGAATGGTTGTCACCCCGCCGGATCAGCGCAGCGACTACTCCGCGACGCGAAGGTCATGGAAATCATCGAGGGCAGCACCCAGATCCAGCAGGCGATGATCGCACAGCTTATACCCCACGCTGCGTGATGAAAGCCGCATGGCACGAGAAAGGCAAGTATGAGTAGCGATGAGTCAGCTGTACCACAGC
>NZ_CAUVXO010000316.1:0-5876 GCF_963555865.1 Protofrankia sp. Cr1 | reverse complement strand
CCTATTGCCGGGCGCTCTTAGAGGACACTCGGTAAAGCTGTCCGAACGGCGTGTCCTGCCCGGCCCAGTTGCGTGAGTCCGTTTCCCATTTCGCCGGGCGGGGCGCGCAGACCACCGACGCCGACGGGGAGGGCTCCCCGGCCGACCCCGCCCCGGTCGACGCGCAGGCTCCAGCCGACCCGCAGGGCTGAGCGCGCAGCCGGGGCGTCGCCGAGGGCGGCGAGGACGCAGGCATCCCGGCTGACGCCGCGGACCTGGCCCGGCTGGTGGGGCGGTTCAGCGCGATGGCGGTCACCGGCCCGGCGCTGGTGACGTAGCCGGCTCGATCCGGGCCAGGATGACGGTGACCGTCTGCGTGAGCTCCTCGACGTAGAGCTGCCGGCCGGGCGGGTCCTCGCCCGGCGCGTGCTCGCGGGAGTAGTCGGCCAGGGCGTGGATCGTGAGCGTGAACGCGAAGACGTAGGCGAGCGTGGCGTGCGGCCCGAGCCGGGCTTCGAGCGCGGCGCTCACCACCCGGAAGTTGCCACCGAGGCCGCCCTCGGCGAGCTGGCGGTTCCGCTGCGGGTCGGCCAGGACGCGCGCCAGGAATCGCAGCGTCGTCGGCGATTCCTCGAGCAGCGGGCTCAACGTGCCGACCATGATCCGGGCAGCGGACTCGGGATCGATCGGGACGGTGAGCAGCGCGGTGTTGCTCGTGTGCAGGCGCGGGTGGGTGTGGTCGATGTGCTCGCCGATCGCGGTGAGCAGGTCGTCGCGCGAGCCGAAGTAGTAGCCGATCACGTCCTTGTTGTTCTGGCCGGCGGCCACCCCGATCCGGCCCAGGGACACCCCGTCGAGCCCGTGCTCGGCCAGCAGCTCGATCGCGGTGTCGAGCAGTCGTTCCCGCGTCTGCGGCGAGCCTCGACGCACGGTGGTCATTGCCAGCTCCCGGTCTTGCCGTCGGCCCGTAAGGTGGTTACCTTACGGTGTAACCCAGGTCACTGCCGATTGGTTCACGTCCGATCCGCGAGGAGCCGCGCCATGTACCACGTGTTCAGCGTCGACGACCACATCATCGAGCCGGCCGACGTCTGGTCCTCCCGGGTACCGGCCAAGTATCGCGAGGCCGCGCCGCACGTCGTGGAGGCGGACGGCCGGGAGTGGTGGGTCTACGAGAGCACGCGCCAGGTCACGATGGGCCTCAACGCGGTGGCCGGGAAGCCCCGCGAGGAGTGGGGCATGGAGCCGGCCCGTTTCGCGGACATGATCCCGGGCTGCTACGACCCCACACAGCGAGCGAAGGACCTGCGGGCCGACGGCATCTTCGCCAGCGTCAACTTCCCGACCCTGCCGGGCTTCGGCGGCCGCAAGTTCGTCACCTTCGAGGACAAGGACCTGGCGCTGGCCTGCGTCCAGGCCTGGAACGACTTCATCCTCGACGAGTGGTGCGCCGCCGCGCCCGAGCTGTTCGTGCCGATGACGATCGCGCCGCTGTGGGACGTCGAGCTGGCGGCCAAGGAGGTCGAGCGCACGCTGGCCAAGGGCGCCAAGGCACTGTGCTTCGTCGAGGACCCGTCGCAGCTCGGGATGCCCGGGTGGCACACCGAGGCCTGGGACCCGCTGCTCGCGGTCTGTCAGGAGGCCGACCTCCCGATCTGCATGCACGTCGGCTCGGCAGGCAGCTCCACGCTGCTGGGTGACCAGATCCCGATCGTCGAGATCGCGTCGTCGTTCTCGCAGACGGCGCGCTACTCACTCAACCTGATGTGCTCGCCGGCTCCGCGCACATTCCCGGACATCAAGTTCGTCTGGAGCGAGGGCGGCATCGGCTGGCTCCCGGCGGCGCTCGAGCGGGCCGACGCGCAGTGGGAGAAGCACGGCTACTGGAGCCACCTCGAGGGCGCGACGCCGTCCGAGGTCGCCAAGCGCAACATGTGGTTCTGCATGATCGAGGAGCCCTGGGGGCTGACGACCAGGGAGGTCTACGGCTACGACCGGATCCTGTTCGAGACCGACTACCCGCACGCCGACACCACCTGGCCGCGGACCCAGGCGATCTGCAAGTCGCTGTTCGCCGACGTCCCGCGGCACGAGGTCGACGCGATCACGCACAGCAACGCCGAGCGGCTCTTCCATTTCCCGCTGACCGTGCCGACCGGGAACGGAGCCGGCGCGTGAGCGCTCCGCTCGAGGGCGTCCGGGTCGTCGACCTCACCTCGGGAATCTCCGGGGCGTACGCCACCAAGCTGCTCGCCGACGGTGGCGCGGACGTGGTCAAGGTCGAGCTGCCGGCCGGTGACTGGCTGCGCGGCTGGCGGGTCGGCGACAAGCCCGTCCCGGCGGGCGCCGACGGCGCGCTCTTCCAGTTCCTCGCCGCGTCGAAGTCGTCGGTGGTCCTCGACGTCGGCGCGATCGCCCAGGCGCCCGATAACCCGCTGGGCCACGCCTTGCTCAGCGGCGCCGACCTGGTCTTCGCCGACGCCGACGCCGACCCGGTCGCCCTGCGCGCGCGTTATCCGCACGCGGTCGTCGTCGCCATCAGCTCCTGGGGGCTCGGCTCGTCCTGGGCGGACCGGCCGGCGACCGACGCGGTCTTCCAGGCCATCGCCGGCGCGCCGATGACCCGCGGCAACCCGGCCCACCCGCCGGTCATCGAGGGCGGCGACCTCGCCGAGTGGGCGGCCGGGCTGCTCGCCGGGATCGGCGGGCTGGTGGCGCGCTGGAAGTCACTCACGAGCGGGACGGGGGACCTGGTCGACGTCTCCAAGTTGGAGGCCGCGGTCCTGACCTTCTGCATGTATCCGGTGACCTTCGCGTCGATCGCCGGCGGGCCGATGCGCAGCAAGCGGGCGGCCGAGCTCAACGGCGTGATCGACGAGTGGGCGGCGACGAAAACCACCGCCGAGATCCTCGACCTGGCGGACGCCCTGCGCGTGCCGGCCGCCGAGGTCGGGCGGGGCGACACCCTCCCCGAGATCGACCACTTCGTGGCGCGGCACGCTTACACGACCAACCCCGGCGGGTTCGTCCAGCCGGACGTGTCGTACACGCTCGGCGGCGGCGCGCAGCGGCGGCCGTTCGCGCCCGCGCCGGCGCCGGGACGCGACACCGAGCGGCTGCGCGCCGAGCCCGTCCGGAACCCGGCGGTAGCCGGGGTCACCCCAGGGGAGGACGCGTTGCCGTTCGCCGGCCTGCGGATCGCCGACTTCACGATGAACTGGGCCGGGCCGATCATCGGTAACGTCTGCGCGATGTTCGGCCCCAACACCAACAAGCGCGACCTGACACTCGACCTCGGCTCCGAGACCGGCCGCGACCTGGCCCGCCGGCTGGTCGCGCACTGCGACGTCGTCATCGAGAACTACTCGCCGCGCGTCATGGACAACTGGGGACTGACGTACGACGCCCTGCGTGAGGTCCGCGACGACGTCATCTTCCTGCGCTGCCCGGCGTATGGACTGTCCGGGCCCTGGCGCGACCGCGGCGGCTACGCCCAGACGATGGAGATGGCGTCCGGCCTCGCCTGGCTGACCGGCTGGCCGGGCGCGCCGCCGGAGATCCCGAACGGCCCGATGGACCCGCTCGCCGGCGGCCACAGCACCTTCGCGCTGCTGCTCGCGCTCGAGCATCGTCGTCGTACGGGCGAGGGGATGCTGCTCGAGAGCCCGATGATCTTCGGCGCGCTCAACGTGGCGGCCGAGCAGGTGATCGAGCACTCGGCGTACGGCACCCTCCTCACCCGCCAGGGCAACCGCAGCCCGCACGCGGCGCCGCAGGGCGCCTACCGCACCGCCGACCCGCTCCCGACCGGCGAGCTCGACCGTTGGGTGCTGATCTCGGTGGCCTCGGACGAGCAGTGGCGCGCCCTCACCGAGCTGCTGGGCCGGCCCGAGTGGAGCCAGGCGCCTGAGCTCTCCTCGGCCGCCGGTCGGCACGCCGCGCACGACCAGATCGACGAGCGGCTCGCGGCCTGGGCGGCGACGCAGGCCAGCACCGAGCTGGTCGACCGGCTCGTCGCGGCCGGGGTTCCCGCGGCGGTCGTCGCGCGCCAGGACGAGTCGCCGGGGCTGAC
Source organism: Protofrankia sp. Cr1 (assembly GCF_963555865.1). Lineage (NCBI taxonomy): Bacteria > Bacillati > Actinomycetota > Actinomycetes > Frankiales > Frankiaceae > Protofrankia > Protofrankia sp. Cr1. The sequence continues at coordinate 1,825 of NZ_CAUVXO010000316.1, read as the reverse complement.
CCCGATCCGGGAGCGTGGCTTCTTCGAGACCGTGCTGCACCCGGTGACCGGTGGGCAGCTGCTGCAGGGCTATCCGGCCCGGCTCGCCAGCGGCCCGCCGGTCTACAACCGGACTTCAGCCCCGTTGCTGGGCCAGGACAACGCCGACATCCTGAAAGGCCTGCTCGGGGTCACCGACCAGGAGTATGCCGCGCTCGAGGCCGCCGAGGTCATCGGCACGATGCCCTCGACAGCCGGACACAGCAGGGGGATGCGTTAGATGAGCCAACCAGGGCTGCTCGACGGCGTGCGAGTGCTGGAGTCCGCGATGCTCTTCAACGGCGACCGGTTGGGCTGTCTGCTCGGCGACCTCGGGGCCGACGTCATCAAGGTCGAGGCTCCGCCGGTCGGCGACTACCTGCGCGACTTCCTCGGCCAGGTCGTGCCGCACCACAGCCCGGCCCACCTCGAGGTCAACAAGCACAAGCGCAGCGTCGTGTTGGACCTCCGCGCCCAGGACGGCCTCGAGACCTTCTGGCGGCTGCTCGACACCGCCGACGTGTTCGTCGACGGCAACGCCGGCGACGCCCTCGACCGGCTCGGCATCGGCTACGCCCAGCAGCAGGCCCGCCGGCCCGGGATCGTCTACTGCCAGTACTCCGGCTTCGGGGCCCGCGGGCCGTACGCCTCGATCCCCACCCACGGGCAGATGATGAACGCGCTGGCCGGCGGTTATCCGCACGAGCTCGGCGAAGACGGCTTCGTGCGCCCCTCGACCGCGGTGCCGTTCATGGGCGGGATCAGCGGCGACGACGGCACGGCGACCGGCGCGATCTACGCCGCCTACGCCATCGCCGCGGCCCTCGTGCGGCACGGCCGGACCGGTGAGGGCGCGTACCTCGACGTGGCCGCCTCGGACGCGGTCGTCGCCAACTCGTGGGTCGGCGCGACGTACGGCCTGAACAACGATCGGATCACCGACCGCCGCTCGCTGCCGGCCAGCGACGAGACCGGGGCCAGCGCGAAGTACCAGTTCTACGCGTGCGCCGACGGCAAGGTGCTGCTGTTCTGCGCGATCGAGCCGAAGTTCTGGCGCAACTTCTGCCGGGCGATCGGGCGCGACGACCTGATCGGTGGCGGCAACGGCCAGCCGGTCGACTTCGCCGGCGGCCAGGACGATCTGCGCCGTTCGTTGGCCGAGATCTTCCGGTCCCGCCCGCTGGCGGAGTGGGTCGCCATCGCGGTCGAGCACGACATCGCGCTGGGACCCGCCTACGGCGACGCGACCGACCTGCTCACCGATCCGCACGTACAGGCGCGGGGGTTGCTCGTCGAGACCACGCACCCGGTGGCGGGGGCGTACACGAATATCGGGTTCCCGGCGCTGATCGCCGGGATCGACTACCGCGTTCAGCGCGGGGCCCCGAGGTTGGGCGAACACAACGCCGAGATCCTGGCGGAGCTGGACGAGGCCTGACCCTTGGCCGCCTGGTCAACCGTGAGGTGTCGATCGAGGATCCAGACCCGGGCCGCGATTCCGGCCAGGTGGCCGAGACGGTCCACCTCGGACGACCGGAACCGGGGCCCGCCCCGGCGACCGACCAGCACAGCCCGGTCCGCGCTTCCTACCGGCGCGGCGGTCAACTCCATCCCGTTGTCGGCCCAGCGGGCCGGGCACCAGGATTTCTCCCGCGGCAGCCGGGCCGCGGTCGCGAGCGGCAGCCACGGCAACGACGTCCTCACCCGTTCGGGTATCGCCAGCTCGTCGCCGCGCAGGTCGAACGCAACAGCGCCCCTGTGCCTGGCCTGCGCGGGAAGGTTCGGTGTCAGCGCTGGGCGCTGGTGA
>NZ_CAUVXO010000315.1:2202-6322 GCF_963555865.1 Protofrankia sp. Cr1 | reverse complement strand
CGTGAAGAGCCCGAGCGTCTTTCCGCGTGCGGACTGCGGATCGTCAGGAGCCAGACGGGCGGCGATTTCGTCCACGATGGCCCGCGCACCGTCGGTGTAGGCGTGCTTGGTTGTGGTCGCGCAGCGCCCGATCTCGTCGAGCAGGGCGGCGGAGGGGCATCCGGCGCCGGGGTTGTCCCGGTGCTGAGGCGTCAGGTAGTCGCGTACGAACCCCTCCAGTCCCGCTCGGCCGGGCGCCAGCGTGCTGAACCTCGCGGCCTGTGTACCGAGCTGGTCAGCGACGACTGTCGCGACGAGGTCCTCTTTGGACGCGAAGTGGGCGTAGAACGCACCGTTGGTCAGCCCCGCGTCCGCCATCAGCGTGGCGACGCCGGAGCCGTCGATGCCGTCCTGCTTGAACCGATAGCCCGCCGTCTCGATGATCCGCTGCCGCGTCGCCTGCTTGTGCTCCTTGTCGTAGCGCGCCATCGGGCTCCTCCATTCGCTTTGCAAGGCCCTTGCCCTGCACCCCATCCTAGATTGTAGTCTGACGTACGTAATATTACGATCAGAAGACAATGTGATCGGGGACGTCCGAAACGAGGCATGCCCAAAGTGACGTCCCCAACAGATCGGCGTGGACCAGTCGCACGCACCGGCCGCGGATGAGGTCACCCGCCGCCCATCACATCGACCCCCGGTCGGCGGCCGTCACCGCTGTTTACCGTGCATCAGGTCCAGCCCCAGTGCCGTCGATGAGCCTCGACGCACCATTCCTGCACGGTCGCCAGATCCGGTTGGGCCGGCAATGGTGTTCGGCCGGCCGCGAGGAGGTTCTCCACCTGAGACTGGACGTCGGCGATTTCGTCCAGCACGGCGCCGAGTTCGCGGACCTCCCCGCGTTTGACCTGCAGGACGCGTTGCCGTTCCGGTTCGGGCATCGGCAAGGTCAGCCGTCCGTCGCGGGCGACCTCCCTGCCTTGGTAGGCCAACCGTAGAGCGTGGGAGGCGTATTTGACGTCGTAGCCGAACCGGGCCACCAGTTCCGGTCGGTTGGGTGTCCCGCGTCGCGGTCCGCGGCCGACCAGTCGATTGAGCTGGGAGTCCAGGTAACCCAGAAACCGGCGCACCGCCTGCTGCGAGAGCATGGCCGGAACCAACCTGCGCAGTTCCTCGCCCAGCGGGGTGACGATCAGCACCGTGTCGGCCGGCGCATACAGCGGTAGCAGCGCCGTCGGGTTGCCCTTTGTCGCCAGCCGCAGATACTTCCGCAGCGAGTAGATCACCAGGTCGGTGTCGCCGGGACCGGAGCGTGCGCCCTCGGGCTGGGTCCGGAACACGTAGTGGTCGGACGGCTTACCGAGCCCCATCAGGTAGGCCGGGGGTTCGATGAAGACGCCCATCTCGTCGTGGTCGTCGGTGCCCTCGATGGCGATGCCGTGCACGCCGGAACCGACGACCGTGCGCAGGATTTCCCCGGTCAACGCCAATTCACGGTCGCCGTACTCGGTCTGGGGTGCGGCAACGGGCATGCCGTGATGATGGCACGACCGGCGCCGGCCGCTCGAACCATTTTTCCGTGCTCCAAGCGCCTGACGTAATAACGTCGCCGGCGTTCGTGTGGTCCGGTCCGCAGCCGCCCGCGCGGCCACGCAACGGTGGGGGTAGCCCCACCGCGCCGGACCGTTACGCCGGTTTAGCGTCAACCATCACATAGGGGCGTGACGACATGAGGAGACCTGATGAAGGCGATCGTCCAGGAACGGTTCGGCCCGCCGGACGTCCTGCGGCTGGTGGACACCGACCTGCCCGAGATCGGGGCCGACGACGTGCTGGTTCGGGTGCACGCCGCCGCGCTGAACCCGTACGACTGGCACATGCTGCGAGGCGACCCGCTCGTTGCGCGGCTCATGGGAGTGGGCCTGACCAGGCCGAAGTACCGGGTGGCCGGGCTCGACGCGGCGGGCCGGGTGGAGGCGGTCGGCGCGAACGTGCGCGGGCTGCAGGCCGGCGACGAGGTGTTCGGCTTCTGCCCGGGAGCGTTCGCCGAATACGCCCGCGCCGAGGCGGACAAGGTGGTGCCCAAGCCGGCGGGCCTGACCTTCGAGCAGGCGGCGGCGGTCCCGGTGGCGGCGGCGACCGCCCTGCGGGGGATCCGGGACGTGGGCGAGGTGCGGGCCGGACATCAGGTGCTGGTCAACGGGGCCGCCGGCGGCGTCGGTACGTACGCCGTCCAGATCGCGGCGGCGCTGGGCGCGGAGGTCACCGGGGTGTGCAGCACCGGCAACGTCGAGCTGGTGCGCTCGATCGGTGCCGCACACGTCGTCGACTACACGGCGGAGGACTTCACCGACCGGCACGCGCACTACGACGTGATCCTCGACAACGTGGGCAACCGGCCGCTGCGCCGGCTGCGCCGGGCGTTGACCCCGACGGGGACCCTCGTGCTCAACGCCGGCGGCTCACCGGGCCGCGTGGTCGGGGCGGTGGGCCCCATGCTGCGGGCGGTCGTGGTCAACGGTTTCGTCCGACAGCGCCTGCGGATCCTCCCGACCCGGGAGGACCGGGCGGAGCTGCTCGCCCTCACCGGGCTCATCGAGGATGGGACGCTCACGCCGGTCGTCGACCGAACGTATCCGCTGGCCGACACGGCCGAGGGCCTGCGCTACGTGGAGCAGGGACACGCCCGCGGCAAGGTCGTCGTCACCGTGGCGTGAGGCCCAAGCCCATCCGACGGTGCGCGGTTTTCGCTTGTCACCGCTTGTCACCGCTTGTTACCGAGGGGCCCGTTCGCCGAGCGGGGCCTGTTCGCCGACCAGGCTCTGCGGGAACGTCCGCACGGCTCGGCGTTGCACGTCCGCCGGGACGTAGCGCTCGCCGGGGATCTCCCTGGCGAGCGTTACCCGGTCGACGAGATCGGAAACCGTGTGTGTCGGTGCCGGGACCTTTCGAGGCGCGCCGTCGAAGATTGCCCGCAGCTCATCGGAGGTGCGCGGGCGGCGCGGGTTGGCCGCATCCGGGAGCGCGGCCTGGCGGTTCCAGATCGCGTCCTTGGTGACGTTGACGACCACCCCGTCGGGTGCGCCGAGCGCGAACAGGCCGTCCCAGTGGGTGCGCACCCCGGCGATCGCCTCGCCGATGAGATCGTTGTCGTAGGCAAGGTGGGTGACCATACCGATCCGCGGATTCACCTGGTTGATCATGTAGCCGGTGGCGTAGTGATCGGTGTGTACCAGGTCGATGGTCAAGTCGTAGAGGATTTCCGGCGTACCGGTCTTGATCGCTACGAGCGCGCCGGTGTCCATCTGCAGTTCGGTCACGAACACGTCGACGCCCTGGGACTGTTCGATCGTCAGCTCGTCCGGGCGGCCGTCGGCGGTCCAGACGAACGACAGGCCGTTCCAGTCGAGCCGGTAGCCGGTCGCGCCGTTCATGTTGTGGATCCGGCGCCAGTGGCGGATGGTGACGCCGTCCTGGTCGTAGCAGACGCCGCCGTCGTCGGTCCAGTCGAACTCGTTCACCTCAACCTCGAAGCCGCGGCCGACCGGAACGGTCGAGGATGCGGTGGTGTTCCAGTGGTTCATCTGCTGCAGGCCCTCGATCATCGCCGCGGTGCCCTCCCGCGGCGTGTTACCCGACGGGCCGTGTACCCGCAGCGGCGTCCAACGCCCCATCCACGGAGCCGAGCCATGAAGGTATGGAAGCTCCCCGTAGTGGTCCACGTGCAGGTGCGTGATGAAGATGTCGTTGATCGTCGCGATTGGGATCTGCTGCGCGACGAGGTTACGCAGGCAGCCGGGGCCGAAGTCGAAGATGAAGCTCCGCCCGTTGCCCAGCTCGACCAGGATGCACGTCGCGGCCTGGCTGCGCCTGGGCGGGAACGGGCACGAGCCGGCGAACGTCACCCGCATCTCGTCGGCGCCCAGCTCCTCGGACTGTGGGAAGTACGTCGTCGCGTTCTGCACGCTCGGCGTCGGCCGGTAGTACGGCGGCAGCGTGATCCCGGCGCCCGGGCCACCGCCGTAACGGCTCTGCGCAGGCGTCTCAGTGCCCGTCGCGCTGCGGCTCGACTCGCGTACTCCGTCCGCAGCGCCGTTGGTGGTGGCATTCGGTGCCGGCCGCGGGGCGGTCACCGGCCTGC
>NZ_CAUVXO010000315.1:0-1763 GCF_963555865.1 Protofrankia sp. Cr1 | reverse complement strand
GCGGCGTGCTGGGCGGCGTGCTGGGCGGCGTGGCTCATGCTCTGGCCCTGGGCCGCGGCGGCCCCTTTTTGGACGCGTTCTGCCATGCCGCGCTGTGCGCTGGCGGTGGCGCCCAGGGCCTGGGTGGCGGCTCGCGTCGCCGCGTTCACGCCGTCGGTCACGCGGCGCCCGACCCAGTCGTTGGGAATCGTCTTGGTCAGGACACCGGAGGTGAGTTCCCCGACCGCTTCCGTAAGTGTCCGGTAGGCCTTCGTGAGGTCCTGCAGTGCGTCGGAGACCTGTTTGGCCCCGAGCAGCATGGCGATCGGGATCTTCTTGCCCACGAGGTGGGCCGGGAACTCGCGCACCATCGGACGCTGGACGTCCGCCGGCGCGTACGTCGTGGCGGGGATCTCGCGCGCGAGGGTCTCCTCATCCACCAGCTCCGAGATCACATACTTCGGCGCGGGGATTTCAAGGGTTTCGGGAATCGTTCCGCCGAACATGGCGCGCAGCTCGTTGCGGGTCGTGGCGCTTCGCGCGTTGGCCGCATCCGGGAGCGCGGCGTGGCGGTTCGAGATCGCGTCCTTGGTGACGTTGACGACCACACCGTCAGGTGCGCCGAGCGCGAACAGGCCGTCCCAGTGGGTGCGGACCCCGGCGATCGTCTCGTTGATCAGCCCGTGCTCGACCGCCAGGTGGGTGACCATCCCCATCCGCGGGTTGACCTGGTTGATCATGTAGCCGGCGCCGTAGTGGCTCGTGTGTCCCCGGTCCGTCGACAGGTCGTAGACGACCTCGGGAACACCGGTCGTGATCTCCGCAATCGGCCCAATATCGAGCTGGAGCGCGGTCACGAACACATCAACACCCTGGGACTGCTCGATCGTCAGTTCGTCCGGGCGGCCATCGCCGGTCCAGACGAACGACAGGCCGTTCCAGTCGAGCCGGTAGCCGGTCGCGCCGGCCATGGTGTGGACCCGGCGCCAGTGCCGGATCGTGACACCGTCGTGGGCGTAGCAGATCCCGCCGTCGTCGGTCCAGTCGAACTCGTCGACGTCGACCTCATAGCCGTCGCCCACGGGGGCTCCCGAGAAGGCCTTGGTGTGCCAGTGGGCCATCGTCTTCATGCCCTCGATCATCGCTGCGGTACCTTCCCACGGCGTGCGACCCGACGGGCCGTGCACCCGCAGCGGCTTCCAGCGCCCGGTCCACGGAGCGAACGCGTACAGGTAGGGCAGTTCCCCGATCGTCGCCGAGTGCAGGTTCGTCAGGAAGATGTCGTTGATCGACGGGACCGGGATCTGTAGCGCGACGAGGTTGCGCAGGCAGCCGGGGCCGAAGTCGAAGACGAAGCTCCGCCCGTTGCCCAGCTCGACCAGAATGCAGGTGCCCGCTTGGTCACGCCGCGGCGGGAACGGACACGAACCGGCGAACGTGATCCGCATTTCGTCGTCGCCCAGTTCCTCGGCGAGTGGGAAGAACGTCGTGCCGTTCTTCGCACTCGGCGTCGGCCGGTAGTAGGGGGGCAGCGTGATCCCTGCCCCTGGGCCGCCGCCGTAACGGCTCTGGGCCGGCGTCACCGCATCCGCCGATTCGTGACCGTTCGACATGTTGCTCCCCTCGTCGCCCGCACATCAACCGTGCCTGCGCACATCAACCGTGCCCGGCCCGAAGCCGATAACACGCTCATGCGGCGAATCACCCGACGCGACCTCGGCCATTACCTCGCCTGGTCCTCGGGCGGCTGGCCATCCGTCTGATCTCCGCGGCGCGGGGCGGGG
>NZ_CAUVXO010000314.1:0-5917 GCF_963555865.1 Protofrankia sp. Cr1 | reverse complement strand
GCGGAGCGCGTGGATCAACATCATCGCTTCCTTGTAGCTGCTCGGCCACGTCCGCATGAGCGCCGCAGACGAAGTGATCAGTGCCTTCAGCCTGGCGTCGGGGACGGTCAGCAGCACACTGCATTATGACTCCACTGGGACAGGAAGACAAGCATCCCAGCGATCATCTCGGCAAACGATGTTTACCGATGACGCGATTTCTCATGTACCGTTGCTGCTCAACGGGACACCACGAGGTGTCCCTGGCGATGCAGAGGAGAAGTCATGCGTGTGCACCTGTACGCGGCCGGTGAGCGCGATGCCGTCACGCATCCGGACATCCCACCCACGACCCACCTGGCGGAGCTCGTGACCGTAGGCGCTGACGAGCGCGCCTACCGGGTGGGGGACGACGCGGAACTCGACATCGCGCTGACCATCGAGGACCTGTTCGGCGCGGAGCCCGCGCATGTGCTGGTCCACCCGTGCCGGGTGATCACGGTCACCGTGTCCCACACCGGTACGGAAAGGAAGATCGAGGCCCTCCCGTCGACACGGGTCTCGAGGGTGCGCGAGGAAGCGATCCGGGCATTCAGGTTGGGCCGTGCGGAGTCAGCCGACCTCACGCTTCGGCTGCCTGGCTCCCCAGAGGACCTGCCGACGAGCAGCCCGATCGGAGCGTTCGTCCCGAAGGGCAAATGCGGTCTGATTCTCGATCTCGTGCCCATCGTCCGGCCCCAGGGGTGACCGCACAGGATGACCCTGGCGTCGACCCATGCCGAACGCGACTCGAACGCGATCTCGCGTCGAGCCAGTTCGAGAACGGGGTCGACGCCGGTTCCTGGCGGCTCGTCGCGCTGGACTGGCCTTACCTGACGGTTGCCATTACCGCGGGTGATGGACGAGAAGTTGGCATGCGGCTCCTGGTCGATGGCTATCCGGGCATGGCCCCGGCAGGCCAGCCATGGGATCTCGACAGGGACGCCCCGCTGCCGCCCGAGCGGTGGCCTACAGGCGGGTCAGCACCAACGATTTTCCGCCTCGACTGGTCCGCCGGGAACGCCAACGCGCCCTACATGGCCTGCGATCGCGTCGGCCTTGCTGGCCATCCCGACTGGCCCGCCCGGCACCCTGATCGCGTCTGGACCCCCCGCCGAAGCATCAACTTCTATCTGGAGCAGGTGTACCACGAACTCCGATCCGCCATCGTCCCCTAGTTCTTCTCGGACACCGGACCCCGTGGCCTCGAGACAGCCTGGCCTGACGATGACCACGGCGATGTTCACCACCTTGATTGCCGAACTGGCCCACCGCAGCGGCGGGCGCCGCGAATCCGGCGCGTTCCTCCTCGCGACCGCCACCGACGATGCCGCCGACTCTGGCTGGGTCGACGTCACCGCCATCGCCTACTACGACGACCTTGATCCGGGCAGCCTCACGGGTGGAATTACCTTCCATTCCAGCGGCTACACCGCGCTGAGCGCGCTCTGTAGGCGCGATCGAGTCCGAGTCGTCGGCGACATCCACACCCATCCGCACCGTTGGGTCGGTCAAAGCTCAATCGATGCGGCCAACCCCATGTCGGCGCTGCCTGGTCACATCGCCTTCATCGCTCCCCGCTTTGCGCAGGGCGACGTCCAAGTCAACGATCTGGGCGTTCACGTGCACACGGGCTCATGCGAGTGGCGGTCGTACTACACCGAGGACGTCCACACCATATTGCGGATCACAGGCCGCACAAAGTTCCTGCGCGTCCGCCAGTGGCTCCGCGGATTCATGCGTCGAGCCCGACCCCGATTCGTCCACGAGAAGGCACTATGACTCAACCGCTCCGCGCTGACGAGGTCCATCGCACGGCGCTGCTCTGGCTCCACGACGAATCCCAGGCGACCATCGAGGATGCGCTCGCCGCCCATGCCGCGACCGGAGTCCTTGTCTGCGCCGGCACGCAGGCATGCACCGAACCGGCCGGACAGGCCGCTCTCCTCACCGCGGTGCTCACCGGTGTGCGCGCGTTCGGCCGGGTTCACGTTGTCCTCGCCGATCCCAACTCGCCAATCTCCGCAAGGGTCGAGCGCGACCTGACCCTCGCCGAGGTGATCAAACGTGAAGGCGCGGAACTGGCACCGAGCGCCGACCTCGCGGTCGGTGAGTCCTGGCCCGCTGTCCTCATCGGCGCCGACAGTGCAATGCCGGCTTCCACCATCCGACGCCCTGTCCTCCGGGTCTCCTGGAGTGGCTGGGTCGCTCGTGTAGCGCCCGCTATGCCGAACGACCAGACCTGCACCGACGGTTGTGTCCTGGCCGCGATCGCCGCCGGGGCCATCGGGATCAGCGAGGCCTTCGCCGCCGTCCGCGCAGCACCCGGCAACGACGGCGGCTTCCGACCCGTCACGCTGAACCTATGGAATTCTGATGCCCCCGCAGACGACCATGGCCCAGCCCTCGCCCACGCGCCGCACGCCTGGTGGCTGGTTGGACTCGGCCACCTAGGCCAGGCATACGCCTGGGTGATCAGCTGGCTGCCGTACGCCGACCCGTCGAGCATCGACATAGTCCTGCAGGACACCGATCGCACCGTGCCGGCCAACCACAGCACCGGTGTCCTCACCCCTCGGGCATCTGACGGCGTCCGGAAGACGAGGCTGATCGACGCGGCACTGACAAGGGCCGGATTTGAGCCCCGGATGATCGAGCGGCGCCTCGACGGCCACCTCCGCGCCGACGCCACCGAGGCACACGTCGCACTTCTCGGCGTCGACAATCTTCCCACGCGACTACTCATCTCCAGCGTCGACTGGCATCTCGCTATCGACGCCGGCCTCGGCGCCACCCCGGCAGACTTCTCTTCGATGCTCCTGCGCCGGTTCCCCGGCGCTCAGACCAGCGACCAAATCGAAGCGTGGCGTTCCCGCCCGACAGCGATCACCGTCCCCACCGGCCGGGCCTTCAGCGATCTCTTGCGCCACCGTGACAAATGTGGCGTTATCGAACTCGCGGGCAAGGCTGTCGGCGTCCCGTTCGTCGGAGTCGTCGCGGCATGCCTAGCGATCGCCGAAGCGTGCCGCGGACTGCACGGCGGCGCGGCCCTCGACGTGCTGACTTACGACCTGACGACGACAGATCTACGCTTCGCTGCCGCTGCGGACCCGGTGGTGGCAATATCCGCCCCGCTCCGCAACCAACATTAGGGAGAGGCTGCGCCGAAATCCGGTGATTTCTCCGCGTCGAACTCTGCCCTGGGAGCCTGCACGCTCACTCAGCAGCCGGCCGATACCCGCCAGGGCAGAGATTTCCCGAGGCATGACAGCACCCCCGGCCGGACATTCTGTCAGTCAGTCTCCCGTGAAGTGGCGACCTCGTAGAAGGCGTCCGCGAGAGCAAGGATGACGCCGTTGATCCCAGGGCCATCGCTGAAGAAGTAGTCGGCCATGGTGTTGTGGGCTTCCTGGTTGTCGAGGACGGCCTCGGTTACGATGGCTTTGAAGTCGTCGGAGTCCATGAACTGCTTCTTCGAGTTGACCTGGGTCTGCCTGACGAGGTCGGGGTGGGCGAGGAGTTGCTGGACCAGGCCGTTGACGAACTCGCGGATCTGGGACTCGGTGAAGGACTCGGCGCCGAAGAGGTCGTTCATCTTGTCGATAACGACCTGGAGCGCGACGTACTTGGGCTCCTTGCGGGTGCCGGTTCCTGCAGCGCTGATTCCCTTGAGCTCCCCGTCGCCGGTCAGCGAGATGTCGACGGCGATCCGCTTCTCGTGCTTGACCCCGACCAGGACGACATCGGAGAGGTCGACCTCGGCGGCCCACGAGGAGTCGGCGATGACCTTCTCCAGGAGGCGCAGGAAGATGGAGAGCATCTCCATGTGCGGGTCGCCGTAGTCGACGATCTGGCTCATGAAGTCGTAGAGCCGGACGTAGGTGGAGACGTCCTGGCGGAACAGGTCGAGGGTGCTGAGCGTGACCTTGTCATCGGCCTCGATCGCGGCGGCGTAGCGGCGCGCGAACTCGTGCTTCGCCGGAGCGATCGCGGCCGAGAGCGCGTTGTTGCCCTTCCGCTTCACCCACAACTCGGCGACGTCCCGCACCTGGTCGGCGGTGTAGATTCCAGCCTGGGCGAGCTTGGCGGCGAGGTGGGCGACGACGTACGGGTCGGTCTCGGTCTCCAGGGTCGCGTTGGTGAAGTACGGCTCGAACGCGGCCCGGATGTCGTCGGGCTTGTTCACGAAGTCGAGGACGAATGTCTTGCGCTTGATCTCCCCGCCCGCGGTGCGGTGGGTGCGGTTGAGCCGTGAGAGCGTCTGCACGGCGGTGACCCCGGAGAGCTTCTTGTCGACGTACATCGCCGAGAGCAGCGGCTGGTCGAAGCCGGTCTGGAACTTGTTGGCGACCAGCATGATCTTGTACGTCTCGCCCTTGAACGCCGCGGCCAGATCCGAGCCGGCGCCGGGGTTGAGGTTGGTCTCGGTGAACTCGACGTCCGTCGACGGCGCCGGCCCCCACTCCGAGATCCACTCCTCGTTCTCGCCCATCGTCACCGACCCGGAGAAGGCGACCAGGGTGCGGTAGTTGTACGATGCATCCTCCGCGGCCCGGCGAGCGATGTAGGCGTCGATCGCCTTCTTGTACTTCACCGCGGCCTTGCGCGAGTCGGTGACGACCATCGCCTTCGCCCTGCCCTCCAGCAGGTGGGCGACGTTGGCGTGGAAGTGCTCGACGATGATCTGGACCTTCTGGCCGATGTTGGTCGGGTGCAGCTTCACCCACCGCATCAGCCCCTTGCGCGCGGCGCCTTCCTCGACTTCGCTGTCGGCGGTGGCCTTGCCGGCGATCTTCAGCGCGGTGTCGTACGACTGGTAGCCACGCAGTACGTCGAGGATGTACCCCTCCTCGATCGCCTGCCGCATCGAGTACTGGTGGAACTCGACCGGCTTCCCGTCCGGCCCCTTCCGCCCGAACATCTCCAGCGTCTTGGCCTTCGGGGTCGCGGTGAACGCGAAGTAGGAGATGTTCGGCGAGTCGGCCCGCTCGCTCATCCGTGCCGCCAGGATCGACTCCAAGGCGACCTCGCCGCCGTCCTCGAGGTCCTTGACCTCCTCGGCGGTGAGCACGGCCTTCAGCTGGGAGGAGATCCTGCCGGACTGCGACGAGTGCGCCTCGTCGGCGATGACGGCGAACTCCTTGCCCTTCAGCCCCTTGTCCGCCTGGATCTCGTCCATCGCGAACGGGAACGTCTGCACCGTCACCGCGATGATCAGCTCGCCGTTCTTGAGCGCGACGGCCAGCAGCCCGGACTTCGACTTCGCGCCAGCCTTGCGGACGTCCTCCGGGCTGATCGTGGCCACGATCTTGCCGGACCCGTCGATCTGCCGGATCGCCTCCTGGAGCTGCCCGTCGAGCACCGTCCGGTCCACGACCACGATGACCGAGTCGAAGACCTTCTCGTCGTTCACGTGCAGCCGCGCCAGCCGGTGCGCGGTCCAGGCGATCGTGTTCGTCTTCCCCGACCCGGCCGAGTGCTCGATCAGGTACCTGTGGCCGACGCCCTCCTCGCGCACGGCGTCGACGATGTTCGTCACGGCCTCCCACTGGTGGAACCGCGGGAAGAGCATGCTGGTGCGCCGCACCGACGTCCCCGTCGCGACGTCCCACTCCTCCCTGGTCTCCACGATCATCAGCCGCCCGATGATGTTGAGCCAGGCGTCCTTCCCCCAGACCCGCTCCCACAGGTACGCCGTCGCCGACCGACCCTCGGCACCAGGCGGGTTCCCCGCCCCGCCGTCGTGGCCGATGTTGAACGGCAGGAAGTGCGTCTTCTCGCCCTCCAACCTGGTCGTCATCGCCGCCAGGTCGTTGGAGACCGCGAAGTGCACCAGCGCCCGATGCCCGAACGACAGCAACGGCTCCGGCCGGCCGTTCGTGACCGGACGCCGGTCCTT
>NZ_CAUVXO010000313.1:4248-6332 GCF_963555865.1 Protofrankia sp. Cr1 | reverse complement strand
TGCCGTGGCGGGTCCTGGTGATGTCGACGAGGTAGTCGGCGACTCCCGGACGTTCGCTCACCGCGGCGGACAGCCGCCGGTGCACGCCACGTTCGGCGAATACCTCGGCGAGGGTGCGGCCGATCCCCGACGTCATGCCCGTAACGAGGACAACCTTATCTGTGATGCCAGTGGCGGCGACCGTCGTCACGGCAGTCCATGACCCGCATGCGTAGGAGCATCGCCGCGAACAGGCGCCCGCCGTTGCCGTCGTCGTGCAGCTCGACGCGGACGGCGACGGCACGGCCGGCGACGCCGATGAGGACGGGGCTCGCGACGAAGGGCCCGACCCGACCGGGGCGCACGATCGTCAGACCGAGGTGCTCGGCCGCGAGGGCGTCGGTGCCCAGGTGCTCCGTGGCCGCCTGCAGGGCCGCGGCCTCGCCGACGACGAGCATCGGGCCGTGGTGCAGGCGGTCGGTACCGATCTTGGGCGTGAGGCCGGGGATCTCGAGGCGGCCGTCGTCGCGGCGCCGGCCTGTGTACGCCTCGTGGAGCGGCGGGACGACCTCGAGTCCCTCGATGCCGGTGCCGGGCTCGGGGTAGGTGAAGCCCGCGGGCGTCGGAGCGATCACCGACCAGTTCGCGGTGCCGAACCCGATGGCGCGCTCCGGGTTGGCGCCGTCGTGCATCCGTACTTCGGTGAAGATCTGCGACCGGGTCTCGCACGTCACGTGCCCGACGAGGTGGACCTCGTCGACGTCGGACGACGGGTCGATGACCTCCAGGTCGACCTGGGTGAGCGCCAGGATGTTGATCGGGTCGACGTTGATGCCGGCGACATCGAGCATCGCGATGGCGAGCGGTGCCGCGAGCACGCCCCCCGGAGCGCGCAGGTCGGGACGAAGTGCGATCCAGCCCTCGGCGTGGTCCCGGTCGATCGCCTTCGGCCGGGAAGCGAGGTACCGGTAGCTCATGAGTACCCCACGGGTGCCGGCCCACTCGCCGTAGGGATCGGCGAGCTCGCGCCGGACGGTGCTGCTCTCGGTCACGGTTCTCCTTCCGCTGCAGCGGTGACGGCTGTTTCCTTGCCCTCTTTGCCCGATGGAATCTACAGTGTATATGTCGGCGTGGGCGCGAGGGAACAAACGACGTGGAGCGGACATAGCTTTCGACTGCGATCAGCACATGTACGAGACGCGGGACTCCTTTACCCGTCACCTGCCGGAGCAGTTCCAGGGCCAAGCCGTGTCGCCCGTCAAGGTCGCCGACGGGCGTGAGGTGATCCTCCTCGCGGGCGAGGAGGATCATGGTTGCGCTCGAGCCGGCTCGATGCGGCAGGCCGGCAAATCCCGCAGCTCTCGTGATATGCGAGATAGACCATGATTGGGAATCTGTGATCCGGAGTATCGTCAAGTTACGAGAGATAGGCCGACGGCAGATATGATTCTCAAGCGGCCGTCACCGGCGCAGGCAGCAGACATCGTCGCGATCCAGCAGCTCGCGGTCTCCTACGCCGAGGCGGTCAGTCGCGGCGAGGTCGGCGAAGCGGTGCTGGCATACGCACCGGACGGTGTGCTGGAGACACCCACCACGGCTCCCGCGGTCGGACGCGACGCGATCGAGAAGACCATCTCGGCGGCGGTGGCGAGCCTCGAATTCGTCTTCCAAACGGTGCATCTCGGCCTGGTGAACGTCCACGACGAGGGTCACGCCTCGGCCCGGTTCCAGATTACCGAGTGGGCCCGCCGCCGCGTGGACGGCGCCGGCATGCTGTTCCTCGGCTACTACGACGACGACGTCGTACTGCTTCCCGAAGGGTGGCGGTTCAGCCGCCGCCGCCTTCTACCACGCACCCTCGGCCGACCGCCCTTCCTCACTGGCGCCGTACATGACCTCGCGGCGCTGCGAACAGAGCTGTAGAACTATCGGCTGCGTGGACGTGGGCATGTACAGCGAAATGGGCGTCTGCTCCGACCACGCAGGGCCGTCGGCCGCGCCGCCGCGCTGCGGACAGAGCCCCTGCTCGCCGTAGGACGGTGGCGGGAGCGGACCTGACGGACTCTGTTGGGTGACGGTCCAATTGCCAGACAGTTATGTCTGGC
>NZ_CAUVXO010000313.1:0-3851 GCF_963555865.1 Protofrankia sp. Cr1 | reverse complement strand
TAGTCGAGAGAACATACTCCGGCTCAACGCCGACCTGGGATCGGGCCGACGTGGGACAGGAAGGTGGTGGCAGCGGTGAAGATCGGGCTGATGGCGACGCCGTGGGAGTGGGCCGCGGAGTAGGTGACCTTCGCGCAGCAAGCCGAGGAACGGGGCATCGAGTCGATCTGGGTCGGTGAGCACCCCCACCCACCGTCACCAACCAGCCCACGGCGGTATGGGGGGCGGGGGCCTGTCCGCCCACCTTCCGGACGATTTTCGGATCGGAGCAGTCGGGCGGGGCGGTCCAGTACAACTCGCGCTGACACTGCACGATCTGCCCGTAGGAGTCCGGATCGGAGCGCGCCGAGAGGGCTTCGCCTGTGCCGGCTCTGGGCGGGGTCGAAGACCGTGCGATTCTGACAGCCTTCATCCAGAGCCTCTCATCGGCGGGACCGCGTGGACGCCGCCTTTGATCGGGTCGGGGTGAAGGGCGGAGCGGTTGAGCACGGCAATTGCCGTCATCAGCTCTATGAGGTCCATGGCGCGGCGGGGGTCGAGGCCGGTCAGGTCTTCGACTCTGCGCAGCCGGTGGAGCACGGTGTTGGGGTGCACCAGGAGCTGCGTGCCGGCGGCGTTGACGTTGCGGTTGGTGTGTGCATAGGTGACCACGGTCTCGAGGAGGGATCGGTGGGCGGGATCGTCGCCCTCGATGAGCGATCGGAGGCGATTGCGCGGGCACGCGGCCGGGTCGGCGCGCAGCGCCAGGTACTCCCATAACGGCAGTTGCGGAAGGGCGAGGACCGGACTGTCGGGCGTGGTGCGGCGCGCCGCGTCCACAGCCTGGTCGTAGCCCTGAGGTAGGCGGTCGAGGCCGTCGCAGGTCAGGCTGACGCCGATCCCGAGCGGGAGCCTGTGCTGCCCGGCCAGCCGCCGCATGACGGACACGATGCGGCGGCACAGCTCACGATCGTCCAGCCGACCCAGCGGAAAGAACCCAACGATCTCCTGCTGGCGGGCGACGATGAGCGGTCGGGGAGCGGCGGTCCACTCCGGATCCAGGGCGATGCTCCGGGCCAGGCGATGCAGCGCGATCTGACCGTCGAGCGCCTGCCCCAGCAGCGTCGCAATCATCACCAGACAACAGGCGTCGGTCTCGACCGACCACACCCTTGCCATGAAGTGTGAAGGGGGGGCTTCGCCAGCGAGGAGGCGTTCGAGCACATCGCGGCGCGTGCGGTCGTCGTCGGCCGTCAGTTCCTGCTGCTCGCGGATGTAGACCGTGGCGAGTTCATCGCCCTCAGCGTCGACGTACCCCATGACAACGGACATCAGGGCGGCGAGTGACTCGTTGCCCTCGGGAAGCCGGGCCGCCTCCCGGAGCATCACCTCCCACAGCAGGCGCGACACGAGGCGGTAAGCGCGCAGGACGACGTCCAGGGGAATCCCTTGTTGCAACCGCCGCATGGCCCCCTCTCGGACCCGGTTGTGTGGAGTCGTCGGGAACCGGCCCTCGCGGACAGACCCGAACAGCCAGTGCAGCCGGAGTTCCGTGCGGGTCTGCGTCTCGAGCCGGAGGGCGTCGCCGCCGCGCACGTAGACGGGCAGCTCGCTCAAGATCAGGTCAGACGACCGGATCGCCACCTCGTGGGCACACCTGTCCAGCACCTCGGCGAGGACCAACGGCCCGGCGCCAAGGAAGGGCAGGGACGATGCAGGCTCAGGCCGCGACATGCGAACACCTACCGTAGTGGGTCGAAGCGGACAGCGAAGATCGTCATTCGTCATGAGAAGCTGCCGATACCTGATCAAGTTAGCCCGTCCCGCCACCCAAAAGTGCCCCCATGGGTGTCGGGGCCAACAGCGAACTCTGTGGCCCACACCAGTGTCAAGGCGTGCTTCCGTTCCTAACCTGGCCGCATGAGGACAACAGCGGACGAGGTAGCGCCTCCACCGAGACCTCGTGATCGGTGACACCGGGCCCGGGTGCGTCGGTGCGCCTGCCGCGCGGTCGCGCAGGTGCGCGGGACGGCCAGAATTCCGCCGACCGGATCCCGTCGCTCTGCAGATCCAGCCTGCGGACCGCGACGCGGCGTCGACATCTTCACGTTCCAGTAAACGACGGAGAACGGCCGCTGATGAGCGAGCATCCAACCGTCACACTCATAGGGAGCCTGCTCCTCAGGTAGGACTCCGATGCCGCGGTCGGTCGGTGGGGCACAGACTGACGAAGCTTGTTCGAATCGAAGTAGATTCTCCGAGATTGGGTGTGCGCAGACATGACTACCGACAATGCGAAATTGACAAAAGCCGAGGAGAATCTTGCCGTGGTCAGGGCGATGTTTTCTGGTATCAGTGACAGCACCACGAACTATTCGGGCTACCTCGAAGGTAGCTATAACAGTGCCATCCACCCGGATATCGAATATTATGGCCACGGGCCCCGGGGTGAGATTGAGATCATGATAGGCAAGGAGTCCCATGACAATGTGAACCGGATCTGCCGCCGCTACATGGACGAAGGGGCGTCCGACGACGAGCTCGTCGGGTGCTGGCCGGCGGGCGAGGAGATGGTCGTGACGCACATCAGGCTTCGTCGACGGGCCACGGTCACCGGGGAAGTTGCGTCTTACGACTGTGTAGTGCTCTACCGAGTGGAGGACGGAATGATCACAAAGGGTGTGGACCTGGTTGATAAGAAATGCGAAGAGTTCTGGGCGAGGACGATCTCCGCGTCCTAAATCATTGTCCGGTTAGAACAGTTGCAAGGACGTACGACGGCTCGGGCGGAGACCGCGTAGAGCCGGGCGACCGCGACCGGGATGGCCAGTCGCGGCGGGAGCGAGGTGGTTGGGACCGGCCACCTTCACGGGAGGTAGCACTACGTGCGCAGACCTCCTGCGACGACCAGTTCGACCCGAACAAGGGCGCCGCGTGCGCACAACAGGCGGTGTCCGGGAAGTACTTGTTCGTCACCGCGGATTCCGCCGTCGGTGACCGGTACATGCCGATCTTGGAGAAGGGCAAGATCCCGGTCATCGGCGAGGTGCCGAGCAGCGCGAGCGAACTGAAAAGCCCTGACTCGTTCCCCTTCGCCACCGGCGTGATCCAAATCGCGGGCGGAGGCACCATCTGCGGCAAGCTCGACAAGAAGAAGCCGGCCGTCGCCGTCGTCGACATCGCCGCCGGCCGCAACTCCGCGGGCCTATTCGCGGCGGGCCTCAAGCCCTACAACCTCAGCATCGAGAAGACGGTGCCGATCCCGCCGACCGCCTCCGACGTCACCACGCAGGCGGCGAGCCTGAACTCCGGCGGCATCGACTGCATCGAGATGGTGGTCGCCGCACCCAGTACCAGCAACTGGTGAAGGCCATGGGTAACTGGTCAGGTCTCTTGATCGATTAGTGTTGTCGCAGGACGGGTCGTTCAGGTGGCGTCCGCCGGGGCGGCGGGGTGCTCGCGGTGGTGACCGACCTATATGTTGATCATGTGCCGTCCGGGTCCCAGCCACCGCCGTCGTCGTAGCCGATCCGCTGCTGCCCGACCGGGGTGAGCGCCAGATCCGCTGGGCGACGACCGCAGCCGTGGTCGCCGTCGCCGGGATCGCGGCCGTTGTCAGTTACCGGCACATGCGGGCTGTTGCGCTCCAGTACGGTGAGGATCCGCTGAATTCCACGATCATCCCGGTCTCCGTCGACGGTTTGATCGTGGCCGCGTCCATGAGCATGCTCAGTGCCAGTCGTGCCCGGCGGAAGCCCCCATGGCTGGCCTACACCCTGCTGATCCTCGGGTCGGTGGCGAGCCTGTCCGCGAACGTCATCCATGCCGACCCGCAGCTCACCGCCCGGATCATCGCGGCCTGGCCGTCCGCC
>NZ_CAUVXO010000312.1:4316-6967 GCF_963555865.1 Protofrankia sp. Cr1 | reverse complement strand
CTGACCGTTGCCGCTGCACTGACCGTTGCCAGTGCGCCGACCGTTGAGGAGCACACGATGACCATCGAGTCGACCATCACCGGGCCGTCCGGTGTCCCGGGGGATGGGGTGCTGGCTTTCCGCGGCCATCTCCTCCCGCAGGTTGTCGAGGGCGAGGGGCTCTACCTCATCTCCGAACGAGGTGTGGATGTGCTCGCAGGGCCCCTCGCGGAGGCGGTGGCGCCGTTGCTGGACGGCACCCGCACTGCCGAGCAGATCAGCACCGAGCTGGTCGGCCGGTTCCCCCAGGAGCGGGTGCTGTTCGGCCTGGACCGGCTCGTGCGCTCCGGGCGCGCCCGGGTGGGCGAAGGTGCGGCCGACGGCGCGGGCGCGGCGTTCTGGAACCTCGCCGGTCTCGACGGTGACCAGGCCGCCGGTGCTGTCGCGGCGGGAGCCGTCGATCTGCGGGTCCTGGGCGACGTCGACCCGCGGCCAGTGGCGGCCGCGCTCGCAGCCTGCGGCATCGCTGTCGGTACGGATGTCGGTACGGATGTCGGTACGGATCTAGGTGCCGGGATCAACAGTCTGATGGTGGCGGTCACCGACGACTATCTGCATCCCGCTCTCGCCGAACACAACGCCGCCGCGCTGCGGTCGGGACGTCCCTGGCTGCTGGCCAGGCCGGTCGGTTCCGTCCTGTGGGTCGGGCCGCTGCTGGAGCCGGGCCGGACCGGCTGCTGGGAGTGCCTGGCCCAGCGGTTGTCGGCGAACCGGCAGGCCCTGACCTACCTGCAGCGCCGGGTCGGGCGGGATGCCCCGTTCGCGACCGCCGCGGCCCGGTTGCCCGTCACCACGTCGCTGGGCGCGCAGATCATCGCGCTCGAGGTGGCGAAGTGGCTTGCCGGCATGCCGGATGCCGAGCCGGTGGTCATCACACTGGACACCTTCTCGCTTGTCACTGAACGTCATCAACTAGTGCGGCGTCCCCAGTGTCCGGCATGTGGGGATCCGACCCTGATGGCGGCCAGGGCACGTCAGCCGGTGACGTTGTCGGGCCGCAAGAAGCGCTTCACCGCCGAGGGCGGACATCGGGCCACCCCGCCCGAGGAGTTCGTCGGCGCGTTCCTCCACCAGGTCAGTCCGGTCACCGGAGCCGTCACCGGACTGTTCCACCTCGATGTCGGACACGGCGTGCCGCCCGGCCTGCTGCACGGCTACGCGGCCGGCCACAACCTGGCCCGTGAGGTGCGGGACCTGCGCATGCTGCGCCATGGGCTGCGCAGCCAGAGCTGCGGCAAGGGCATGACGGACATCCAGGCGAAGGCGAGCGCGCTCGGCGAGGGCATCGAGCGCTATTCCGGTGTCTTCCAGGGTGACGAGGCCCGGGTGACCGCCACCCTGGCCGGCCTGGACGGCGCGATCGACCCCGCCTCCTGCCTGCTGTTCAGCGGTGACCAGTACGCGGGCCGCACGGAGTGGAACGTTGGTCGGTCACCGTTCAACGTCGTGTACGACCCACTGGACCCCGACACCCCGATCGAGTGGTCGCCGGTCTGGTCGCTCAATGGTGGCGGACAGCGCTGGCTGCCGACGTCCTACCTCTATTACGGCTATCCGCAGCGCGGTGGCGGGGTGTACGCCGTCGCCGACTCCAACGGCAACGCCGCCGGGACGAGCCGTGAGGACGCCGTCCTGCAGGGCTTTTTCGAGCTCGTCGAACGGGACGCCGTCGCATTGTGGTGGTACAACCGCGTCCAGCGTCCCGCGATCGACCTCGACGCCTTTGCCGAGCCGTGGATCGACCGGATCCGGGAGCTCTACGCGGGGCTGGCCCGTGAGGTGTGGGCGCTCGATCTCACCTCGGACTTCGGCATCCCCGTGGTGGGCGCTGTGTCGCGCCGCACCGACAAGCAGGCCGAGGACATCCTCGTCGCCTTCGGTGCGCACCTCGACCCACGTATCGCGCTGCTGCGGGCGCTCACCGAGATGAACCAGTTCCTGCCGGCGGTGCTTCCCATCGGATCGGACGGCAGCGGAACCTACGGCGCGTACGACCCCGAGCAGGAATGGTGGTGGCGCAACGCGACCGTGGCGGAGGCGACCTATCTGCGGCCCGATCCCCGGACCACGCCGTCCGGTCCGGGGCGCTGGCCCGCGTTGGCTCATGACGATCTTGCCGATGACCTAGCCCTGGCCGAACGACTGGTGACCGAACGTGGTATGGAGATGCTCGTCCTGGATCAGACCCGTCCGGATATCGGGCTCCCGGTGGCCAAGGTGATCGTTCCGGGCATGCGGCACTTCTGGGCCAGATTCGCGCCGGGACGGCTCTACGAGGTGCCGGTCGGGCTCGGCTGGCTGGCCGCTCCCACGCCGGAGCACGACCTCAACCCAGTTCCGATGTTCATTTGACCGGGGACGAAGGACCAATGATGAGCGTAACCGGGACGATTGACCCGGCACTCGGCTGTGCTGATTGGCTGTACCTGTCCCTACGCGCTGACGCCGACGTGGTGGCCGACGGCGCCGACCTGGTGATCGGTGGGTCGGCGAAGGCGGTGCGGGTCCGTCGGCCCAGCCCCGGCCTGGCTGGCGCACTGCGGATGCTGGTCACCGATCCGGTGCTACCCGCGACGCTGGTCGCTACCGTGGCGGCGGGTTCAGCTCCCCTG
>NZ_CAUVXO010000312.1:2949-3676 GCF_963555865.1 Protofrankia sp. Cr1 | reverse complement strand
AGGTCCCCTGGTCGCGCCGGGGCAGGCCTGGTCCGACGCCGCCGGCGACCTCGCCCGTCTGCGCCGCGTGCTCGCCGTCCTCGACTCCCTGCTGTGCCGGACCGTAGTCGACACCGGAGCGTCCGGCCGCCGGTTGGTGACCGTTGTTCCGGTCACCGCTGGTGCGGTGCTCGCCGCGGCTGTCCCGACCGCGGCTGTCCCGACCGCGGCGGGCACGGTCGCGTCCGGAGACGTGGGACTGCGGGACTGCGTGCGCCTGTCCCGCTTCGCCTACCTCAGGCGGCCGGATGTGACCACGGTCGGCGGGCGGGGTGGCGGCCGGGGCCTGCTTGTGCTCGAGAGCCCGCTGGCCGCGTTCCGCGCGGTGCTGCACTGCCCGGGTGTCGCCGCGATGGTCGCGGCCGGACCCGCCGACGGGGGCGGGCTCAGTCCGTCATCGGCGCGGCTCGTGCTGGATCTGCTCGTTGCTGCCGGACTGCTCGTCGCCGCCGGAGCCGACCCCGCCGGACAGTCCGATTCCGCCGGACAGTCCGATTCCGGCCAGTCCGCCGGTCAGCAGGCGGCCGAGGATGATCCGGAGTCGCCGCTGGGCCTGTGGGACTTCCACGATCTGCTTTTCCACTCACGAAGCCGCCCGGGCCACAGCGACCAGCCGATCGGCGCCTATTTCCGGCATGCCGCCAGCAGCCCTGAGCCTCCGCCACTGCCGATTGCCCCGTCCCAGCCA
>NZ_CAUVXO010000312.1:0-2564 GCF_963555865.1 Protofrankia sp. Cr1 | reverse complement strand
TGGGGGTCGCCTACACGGCGGTGGATCGCCCCTACCCGGCGGGCGGTTCCATGGGCGAGCTGGAGCTGTACCTTTCAGTCGCGCGTTGTGACGGACTCGCGGCAGGCGTGTACCACTACGATGCCGCCGGCCACCGGCTACGGCTTCTCGACACCGCCGACGCCGATCGGCGGGCACTGCTCGCCGGTGCCGTCGCGGCCACCGGAGGCGCGGTCGAACCCCAGGTGCTGGTCACAATCACCGCACGTTTCGCCCGGATGGCCTGGAAGTACAGCGGCATCGCGTACGCCACGACGTTGAAGCAGGTCGGCGCTCTGTATCAGACCATGTACCTGGTGGCCACGGCCATGGGGCTGGCCCCGTGCGGGCTGGGCAGCGGGGACACGGCGCTCGCGGCGCGGGCCTTCGGCACCGAGTGGACGGCTGAGTCCTCGGTCGGCGAGTTTCTTCTCGGCAGCCGCCCGGCCGGCGTGGCGGCCGGGCCCCATGCGTTCGCCGATGTGGTCAGATCCAGCCGTGTGCCCGCGCGATGTTGACCGCGTCCAACCGGTTGCGGGCGTTGGTCTTGCTGATCGCCGCTGAAAGGTAGTTGCGGACCGTGCCGGCGGACAGGAACAGGGTCCGGGCGACCTCGTTGACCGTCGATCCCTCCGCGATGTGCGCAAGGACGTCGAGCTCCCGGCGGGTGAGCGTGCAGTCGGGCACCGCGATCGTCTGGGCCGCCAGGTCGGTGTCGATGGCCCGCTCGCCGACGCTGACCCGGCGGACAGCGGAGATCAGTTCGTCGGCCTGCACGGTCTTCTGGAGGAAGCCGAGCGCTCCGGCTGCCAACGCCCGCCGCAGGACCGCCGGGCGGCCGAGGTTGGTGAGGATGAGTACCCCGGTTCGGGGATGCGTCCGCCGCAGCGTGGCGGCGGCGGCGATGCCGTCAAGGACCGGCAGGTCGACGTCGAGGATGGCGACGTGCGGCTCAAGGCGGGCGACCGCCGCGACGATCTCGTCCCCACGGGACAGCTCGGCGACGACCCGGACGTCGTCCTCCAGCGAGAGCAGCGCCACCAACGCACTGCGAATGAGATCATGATCTTCGGCTAGTACAACGTCGATCATGCGGTCACTCCGGGTAGGGAGACGGGCCGGACGCCGCTCTCCGGCCCGACCGGCTGGCTGCTCGGCTCCGGCCCGGGGGCGGCCGGCCGATTGGTACGGGCCGCGTCCAGCGGGACGGTCACCGCGAGCTCGAAGCGTCCGCCGGGCAGCCGCCGACGGTCCACCCGTCCGCCGGCTGCCGCCAGCCGGCCGGCCAGCCCCTCCAGGCCCGCGCCCGGGGCGAGATCGGTCAAACCAGGCGCGCCGGCGCCGTCGTTGGTCATCGTCATGGTGATGTCGCCGTCGGCCCGGTGGAACGCGACATCGAGAACGGCGGGTCGACTGTGGCGCAGCATGTTCGTCGCGCCTTCCCGGAACGCCCAGGCCAGCAGCTCGCGGGGGCTGTCGGCCAGTTCCGTCGGGACGGCCCTGACATGCCAGCCGATCCCCAGGTCGGTCAGGACCTTGCCGACGTGTTCGATCTCGACATCGAGCCGCAGGTGCCACCTGCGGGAAGCCAGGTCGCGGACGGCGCGCAGGGAGTCACGGCAGATCGAGGTGAGGCCCGCCAGCTCCCTGCGCAGCGCCGGGATGTCGCTGTCGGCCAGCCGACTGGCCAGCTCACTCTTCAGAGTGACCACGGTCAGGCTGTGCCCGAGCAGGTCGTGGATGTCGCGGGCCAGGTGCTGGCGTTCGACCGCCGCGGCCGCGTGCGCGAGTGCACTGTGTTCGACATCGGTCACAGCGATCTGCCGCTCCAGCGAGGTGATCGCGAGGGCCGCCACCGCGACGAGCACCGTGAGCTCTCCGACGCCGAGGGCGGCAACGGCGGAGCCGTGCAGCGCGCCGGCGGTTGCGGTACCGGCGGCCAAGACGCCCGCGGCCGGTCCGGCCCACCGGCGTGGGACGTCCCCGAGCGCGAACGCGGCGAAGACGGGTAGCTCGAGTGCGGGGCCACCCCATCCGAGGGCCATGGTGAGCGCGGCTGCGCCGGCTGTGCATCCAAGCCAGAACGGGCCACCGCCGAGCAGGGTACGGGCCTGCAATGCCGTGAACAACACCAGGCCCGCGAGGCTTGCGAGCAGTAGGCCGATGTGGCGCTGGCGGGCCTCCCCGGCTGCGAGAAGTACCTCCACGTACCCGACGTACAGAACGGTGGCCGCGACGACGCCGTGCCTCAGTCGTCGGACCACCCGGCACTACCCCCTACTCGCAACCGTCGCGATCGGCGATGAGTAATCAGCTATGAGTGAAGGAAATGGGGTGCCCGTGTGGGTAGGATCGCAGGGAAGGTAGGCTCCACCCGGACGACCGCACACAGACAGCCTCACGCCGACGACGTCATACGGACGACGTCATACGGACGACGTCATACGGACGACGTCATACGGACGACGTCGCCCCCCGTCCGATTGCCGTCCCAAGCCGCCTCCGTCCCCGTACGCACAACGTGGTTGACTCCTCGTTGCGCGGCA
>NZ_CAUVXO010000311.1:0-5946 GCF_963555865.1 Protofrankia sp. Cr1 | reverse complement strand
CCTGTTCGAGCCCGACGGAGTGCTCGTCTTGGACGAGACGGGATTCATCAAGAAAGGACGCCGATCGGCGGGCGTCCAACGTCAGTACAGCGGGACCGCGGGGCGGTTCGAGAATTGTCAGGTGGGTGTCTTCGCCGTCTATGCGTCCGGCCGGGGGCGGGCGTATGTCGACCGCGAGCTGTATCTGCCGGAGAAGTGGACGGACGACCGGGAACGGTGCAGGGATGCGGGGATCCCGGACGATGTCGCATGCGCGACGAAGACGGAGCTGGCGCTGGTCATGGTCCGCCGGTTCCAGGAGGCCCATCCCCAGCTGGGCTGGGTCGCCGGCGACGAGGTCTACGGCCGCTCCCCGGAGCTCCGGGCCTGGCTTGAGGATAACGAGATTGGCTATGCCCTGACCGTCCTGCGCGCGCTACCGAACCCCGGGTAGCCCACCAACCCCGCCGCCCCGACAACCCGAAAGACCACCGGCCGTGGACCGGCGCCCACCCCACGTGACAGCAGGGCACCCAGTCACGACCGGACGCCACAACTCAACATCAAAAACGGAGGCGGGCGATCACCGAACCTCACCCACCAGCCACACAAAAGATCGAGGCTAGGGTCCCTCCACGCCTCGGCGATGACCGTTCCGCCGTCGCGGATGGTAGGGGAGGATCAATGCGGCCGGTGACGGCTGAACGACCTTCATCCAGGGTCGTCAAAACCCCGCCGGTGGCCTCTCGGTGGAACCCTCAGAGGTCTTCGAGGCTGATGAGCCCGTCCTGGATGGCGCGCGCGACGAGGGCGGCCTTGGTCGGCGCGACGCGCCCCGCGTTGGCGTACTTGATTCTCACCCGGTCGATGTATCCGGCGACAGTTCGCGCCGACAGGCCCAGCTTCTTCGCGACCATGTCCTTCGATTCGCAGTGGAACCACAGCAGCATGACGTCACGTTCGCGGGGCGTCAGCGTGGGCCGACTCTTTCGGGTGTCCGTGCCCAGGGCCCCGGCCAGCGACGGTGAGACGTAGGGCCGCCGGGCCGCCGCCGCGTGGATCGCCGCGACAAGATGAATATGGCCCTCGGCCTTCGTCAGATAAGTGAAGGCACCCACCTCCAGGCAGATCAGTGCCGTCCGACTGTCCTCGCGCATCGAGTAGACGACCACCTGGCGACCGGCGTCCACGAACCGTTGGAGCTCGGCGAACGCCGGCAGAGCGCCCCCGAGTTGCAGGTCGAGGACCACCACCGAGGCATTTCGACCAGGTTCGGCCCAGGCGACGGCCGGGTCTGCACCCGCCGCGACGAGCTCGATCGGCGGGTCGGCGGCCGCGCACCAGACCGTGACGCCGGCCAGGACCGCGGGGTGATCGTCGACGGCGACAATCCGGATCACCTCGTCAGGGTCCACAGGTGCCTGCCCGGGTCCAGGTGGCCTCCATCCAGGCCACGCTGCCCTGGGCCATCCAGGTGACGCGGACGGAACCCGGCGTGGGTGACTCGGCCGGCTCGGCGCCGGCGGTCCCGGCCGCGCCGGCCGCGCCGGCCGCGTCACCCACGCCGGCCGCCACGACGCTGAGGACAACCCGGTCGTCATCGCCGGCAATCGTGACGCGAGCGGAGGATGACGCCTCGGCCAGGGCCCTGATCGCGGGTTCGGTCAGGGCACGGCGCACCGGGATCGGTAGCGCCGGCAGGACACCCCGGACGTCGATATGAATCGCGACGCCACGCCGTTCGGCGATCTCGACGCAGGCGAGCACCTCATGCTCCAATGGGTCGGCGTGATCGTCGCTCTCAGCGAACAGCCGTCGCATCCGAGCCGCTTCGATCATGCACGCCCGCCGTACGTCCCGGTCGGCGGGATCCAACTCCCCGGTGCTCAGACCGGTGAGCAGCGGGCCGGTCGTGGCGGCGATCGCCGCATACCGGACCTGCCGGTCGCGGTGCAACTGCTCAGCGACGAGCTCCGCCGTTCGCAGCTGTTCCTCCTCCGCGGCGATCTGGGCGGTCGCGGTCGCCGTCCGCCGCAACGCCCCCGCCGCCGCGGACGCCGCCACCTGCCAACCGGCGATGGCCAACGTGCCGATGGCCAGGCCGACGAGGCTGCGGCGCTGGACACCGTCGACGAACGCCACCGCCGTCGCGGTAAACGCCAAATTGGCCGCCAGAGAGAGCACCAGCGCCCACACCGGCAGGTCCAGCAGGAGCAGGACCGCGAACCAGCCGAAGATCTCCCACGACCAGTGCACGGAACCGATGAGTTCGCCCCGGGGGACCGCCACTGTCGCCGCGACCGAGGCCGCGGACACCACAGCGAACAGCGGCCACCGCAACCGCCCCCACGGCCGGGCCCGCGCCACCTGGACACCCATCACCACCACGACGGCCGCCACGATCAGAAAGGACGAAAGCTCGACCGACAGCGGCCGGTAAACCTGGACCGAGGCCACCAGGACCGGCAGGTGCCAGCCGAACAAGACCGTCGCCAAGACCCCGAACGCGGCGAGCCGCAGGCCGCGCTGGAACCGGTCGGCGATCAGCACGGACGCCGGATCAGTCATCGCTCCACTCCAGCCGGACGACGGTACCGGCCCCCGGCGACGAGTCGACCCGCGCCCGGCCGCCGATCCGGGCCATCCGGGCCGTGATGGACTCGGTAACGCCCCACCGATGCGCCGGCACCCGATCGGCGATGAAGCCTCGGCCGGCGTCTCGCACCTCGACCACGATCAGCCCGTCGTCGCGCACGACCGACAACGTCGCCTCGCTCGTCCTGGCATGCCGCACGACGTTGCACAGCGCCTCCCGGACGCTGTCGCGGATCGCCCCGGCCGGGCCGGGTGGCAGCTTGAGGCTGGGCAGCGATGGGTGACGAACGGTGAGCCGGCCCGCCGGGCCGGTCACCGTGCTCATCTCGCTGACCTCTGTCGCGACGTCGGCCAGCAGGTCGGCCAGGTCGACCTCGCCGGTCGTCGTCGCGGCGGCTGACAGGCCGAGGACCTCGAGATCACGGTTGGCGCGGACGGCGAGCCACGGCTGCCACGCGGGAACCGCGCCGGTGCCGACCATCAGGAGCGTCGCCGCCGCTGTGTCGTGCAACGCCGCCAACTGCTCGCGCTCGTCGTCCCGGCGCGCGCGACTCAGCGCGCTTGCCCATCGGGCCTGCTCGCGCCGCGCGAGGGTTCGGTCCGACACTCGCCCGCCGTGACGGACCAGCAGGAAGAACCCGCGGGACAAGGCCGCCTCGGCGAGGATCCACAAGGCGATCGGAAGCCAGCCGAGCCCCTGCCCACCCGACGCCATCCCGGCCCCGACCGCATACCCGGCGACCAGGGGGAACGTGGCGGCGGCCCCGGCCACCGGCGGCACCTGCCACTGATAGGTGACAGCCGCCATCGACACCACCGCCAATAGCCAGCTGGAGCCGTCGAACATCGCCTGCCGCGGAACGGTCCAGCTCTGGGCCAGGCCAGCGAGGCCGAGGATCACCACGTCGGCGGCAACGGGCCATCGCCTCCGTCCTCGCACCATCGCCGCCGCGTAGACGCAGGTCCACCCGGCGACGACAACCACGCACGCGACGGCGGGCGTGAGTCGACCGTGGGGAACGACGACCAGCCCGAGCGCGCCGCAACCGACCGTGACCACCACCCGACAAAATGACCCGAAGCGCAGCGCCAAGTGGACCAGTTGCCGCTCCGCGGGGCCGGCCCGGGGCTGCTCAGGACGCGGAACTCGCGCCACCATGCCAGGTCGGTCGAGCAGCCGGGACCGCCGCGACCGGCACGCCGGGCGCGACGGCCTCGCTCCGTCCCGCACCCCCGAATCGTAGCCCAACGGAAGGCTGTGGAGATACCAGACCAAGTCCGACAAGTACTGCGCATCCAATGCCGGCCAGCAAGCGCGGCCCAGGTCAGGGTTGGCCAGTCTGAAGTAGCCGCGATCAGGTTCGCCGGATCGCCAGCACCGTCCCAGAGCCCCGCTGATGCCCCGCCAGCTACCCTAAGGGCCCACGGAGAGTGGCCAGTCGCGGTCTTAGTGATCGGTCTCTCCCTTGCGGGCCGCGGGTTGTGTGCGCTTTCTCAGTCGGCAGGAAGTCCGCCGCCGGGGCCGTTGTCCCATCCGTCGTCGTTGAACGGGTCGGACAGATCCGCGGTGTGCTCCTGCGCGAAGGGGTCGATGAACGGGTCGGGCGCGCCGTCCTCGCCGTCCCACTCGATCACCCTGGCTGGTCGGTCGGCACCGATCTGTCTGCCCAGGCGCGGCTCGCGGGCCTGGCCTGGCCTGGCCTGGGCGAACCGCATCGTGTGTGGGGTCACTGGAGGACGGCGAGTTGGGCGGTCAGGGCGTCGGCCCGGCCGGTAAGTCCGGTGAGGGTGTCGATCTCCTTCTGCACGGTGGCGCGTTTGCGGGCCAGTTCCTCCTCGGCGGCTTCCAGGTTCCGCTTGTGTTCCGCTGAAGCAGACCCGTGGCCGTCTCGAATTTCGGCGATGACCTGGTTGACGTAGCGGCGGGCGTCGCCCCGGGCCCGGTTGACCTCGTCACGGCGCTTGCGCTGCCGGTTGACGAGCGCCCAGGCGCCGAACCCGAGTGGTAGGGCCAGCCCGCCGACCAGGAAGGCGGTGGCCTTGGCGAACAGCGCGCCGATGCCGACTGACGTCACGCCGCGTTCAAAGGATCTGCCTCCCCGGCAAAGGTCATCACCTCGTCGGTCAACGGATGACCGACCGGCTCCACGGGCACCTCCATCCAGAAAAATCTGAAGCCGGCGCTCAGGCGGACAGTGCGGTGAACAGACCGGGGACGAAGGTGCTCGCGTACGTACCACCCTCCGCCCGACCGTCGACCACGCCGTCCGTCAGGGGTGCGGGCCGGCAGCCCGATCCGCTCGGCCTGGCCGCGCTTCGACCTCCGGCCGATCGTTGACCGGGCTGTCCGGCTGACCGTTCGGGGGGTCACGGTCCTCCGGCGGCCGGCGATCCGGACGGAGCTCATTTCGGGCCGGCGGGGGTTCGACATCGTCTATGTCGAAGCGGCCAGCCATCGCCGCCGCCGGCTCAGATCGCCTTCGCCCCACAGGCCACGGCCACTGTCAGGGTCGCCAGCAGCGACGGCTCCTCATCCCGGCGGCCCAACGCGCCGCAGATGTCCACCTGATGTCACCGACGACAGACCCATCTCCACGCCCCCAGCAGCCACCCCAGCCGACGCGTTCAGACCTTCCCGCCCCCGGACAGCACCTCAAACAGTTACAGCCCGTCACTCGACTTTGACGAGGCCCTGGCTCGGACCCCCGACGCGCCGGGCCGTCGGCGAAGAATTGGGGTTGTTCGACCGTCACCGGTTTCGGCGATTCCCCATTACCATCCGGAAAGGTCGAGTCGATCATCGCTTGTCGGCGGCCGTCGGGTCGCCGTCGCCGGTGTTGGAGGTCAGCGTGAGCAGCTTTCGGCGTGCCTGCGCCGCTACGGTGGTCGCGGTACTCGCGGCGGTCGGATCGGTCGTGGTGGGCGCGCCGGCGTCCGCCGACGGAGACAGCGGTGGTGGGGGTGGGCCGCAGCCGCAGGTGGGGTTTGCGTTCCAGGCCAACACCGGCAACCTGTGGAATGACGGCACGGACTTGGGTTTGGGCATGATGCCGGGCACCAGTCCGAGTATCACCGGCCTGTCGGGCGGCGGGCTCGAGATGGCCTTCCAGGCCAACACCGGCAATCTGTGGACGGTCGGTGACGCCGGCTGGAAAGACTGGGGTTTGGGCATGATGTCGGGCACCAGCCCGAGTATCACGGGCCTGTCGGGCGGCGGGTTCGAGGTGGCGTTTCAAGCCAACACCGGCAACCTGTGGACGGTCGGTAACGCCGACAACAGCGACCGGGGCCTGGGAATGATGCCCGGCACCAGTCCGAGTATCACCGGCCTGTCGGGCGGCGGGTTCGAGGTGGCGTTCCAAGCCAACACCG
>NZ_CAUVXO010000310.1:2648-6387 GCF_963555865.1 Protofrankia sp. Cr1 | reverse complement strand
ACGGCGGCATGGTAGGCCGTCCGTACCCGCTCGGGCACGAAAACGACCCGACCGCCGATCTCTGTGACCAGAGTGCATACGACCTGCTCGGCGGCCGGGTCGGCGGTCACTCCGAACGAAGCCCCGGACAGCAGACCCGCATCCGCGGCGGTGCCACTCAATGTCATGATCGGGTGTACCGCTGCTCGTGACGCTCCGCAGTCACGAGCCGGTTCCAAAATACCCACCCCGTGCCGTCCACTGGCGTGCGCGACGATCTGACCGGCCCGCAGAACCCCGGCATTCACGATGTCCGCCAGGACGCCCGAAATCACATCGTCGGAAACTGTGAGGAAAGTCACATCAGACGCATCGGCCACCTCGGCCGGCGTCGCTGACGAAGCCGCCGGGAAGGTAGCCCGAGCCCGCGCCCGGCCCGCAACGGACCGCGCATGCACCGCCACCACCGGATGGCCGGCACCAGCCAAGGCCGTTCCCAGAGCCGTCCCCGCCCGTCCGACACCGACGATCCCGATCCGAAGTGCCGGCGTCACGATCACACTCTGCGCCGTGCGCCCTCCCACGAAACCTCTGTCGCCGGCCATCGGGCCATGTTCCCACCATGCCTTCCCCACCCCCAATCTGACCGCCGCCATGATCGGACCAGTCCGTGTCGCGTGATCGGACCAGCCCGTGTCGTAGTCGTCACACTCAGATGACTCCGTCGGGACGTTACGCCCCGCCTCAATAGTCCGCCCGGTACGCTCAAGGGGTACCCGAGGAGGTCACACAACGTGTCAGGCCAGGTCAGAGACCGTCAAATCCATCGACTCGACCGGGTCGTCATCCGCTTCGCCGGTGACTCAGGTGACGGGATGCAGCTCACTGGGGAACAGTTCACCAGCGAGACCGCCGCGTTCGGTAATGACTTGTCAACCCTTCCGGACTTTCCGGCGGAAATCCGTGCGCCAGCGGGTACTCCGGCCGGCGTATCCGGATTTCAGCTACACTTCTCAGACCACGACATTCTCACGCCCGGCGATGCCCCGAACATGCTGGTGGCCATGAACCCGGCGGCGTTGAAGTCCAACCTGAAAGACCTGCCCAACGGCGCCGACCTCGTCGTCAACACCGACGCGTTCACCGGATCGAACCTGAAGAAGGCCGGATATTCCTCCGACCCGCTCACCGATGGCACGCTGGACGAGTATCGGGTACACCGGGTACCCCTGTCGTCGATGACCATCGACGCGGTGAACGCCCTGGAAAGCAGCGCGGGGACGGTCAACAAGAAGGAAGCCGAACGGGCGAAGAACATGTTCGCCCTCGGCCTCATGAGCTGGCTCTACCAACGGCCCACCAACGGCGTCGTCGCTTTTCTTGAGAAGAAGTTCGCGAAGCGCCCGGAAATCGCCGCCGCGAATATCGCGGCGCTGCGCGCCGGCTACAACTACGGCGAGACCACCGAGGCTTTCGCCGTCACCTACGAGGTCGCGCCCGCACGCATGAAGCCGGGCAGGTACAGGCGCGTCTCCGGCAACACGGCGCTGTCCTACGGACTGGTCGCGGCCGCCGAGCTCACCGGGTTGCCGCTGTTCCTGGGCTCCTACCCGATTACCCCCGCATCCGACATCCTGCACGAACTGAGCAAACACAAGCGCTTCGGAATACGGACCTTCCAGGCCGAGGACGAGATCGCCGGCGTCGGGGCCGCGCTCGGCGCCGCGTTTGGCGGTTCACTCGGCGTAACCACGACGTCCGGTCCCGGTCTGGCCCTCAAGACCGAGACCATCGGGCTCGCGGTGGCTCTGGAACTCCCGCTCGTCATCGTGGACATCCAGCGAGGCGGGCCGTCCACCGGGTTGCCGACCAAGACCGAACAGGCCGACCTCAGTATGGCCGTGAACGGCCGCAACGGCGAGGCACCGCTGCCGGTCATCGCTCCCCGCTCGCCTTCGGACTGCTTCGACGCCGCGATCGAGGCGGCACGGCTGGCGACGAAGTACCGGACACCGGTCATCCTGCTCTCCGACGGGTACCTCGCCAACGGTTCGGAACCTTGGCTGCTCCCCAGCCGCGCGGACCTCCCCGACCTCGAAGTGTCGTTGGCGACCGAACCGAACCACACCGGCGACAAGGGTCCGGAGTTCTGGCCATATCTTCGTGACGGCGAGACGCTCGCCCGGCCCTGGGCCGTTCCGGGAACACCCGGGCTGGAGCACCGCATCGGCGGTCTGGAAAAGGCGGACGGTTCGGGCGGCATCTCCTACGAGCCTGCGAATCACGACCGCATGGTCCGGCTGCGCCAGGCGAAGATCGAGGGCATCGCCCGCGACATCGCCCCGCTCGAGGTCGACGACCCGTCCGGCGACGCCCGGGTGCTCGTCCTGGGCTGGGGTTCGACCTACGGACCCATCGCCGCCGGATGCCGGCGTGTCCGGGCAAAGGGGCTGCACGTCGCCCAGGCACACCTGCGTCACCTTTTCCCGTTTCCCGACAACACCGGGGAGGTGCTGCGTGCCTACGACAAGGTCCTCGTCCCGGAGATGAACCTCGGTCAGCTCAGGGCCATGGTCCGGGCGGAGTTCCTGGTCGACGCCATCGGCTACAACCAGGTGCGCGGGCTTCCGTTCAAGGCCGCCGAACTGGCGGGCGTCTTGGAGGACGTGATCAACCAGTGACCGTCACGACGAACCAGGCCGGCATCACCAACCGACTACTCGATCTCATCCCGGTCAGCGACCGGCCGCAGACCCGTAAGGACTTCACCTCCGATCAGGAGGTCCGCTGGTGCCCCGGCTGCGGCGACTACGCCATCCTGGCTACCGTCCAGGGGTTTCTGCCCGAACTCGGGATAGCCCGCGAGAACATCGCCTTCATCTCGGGTATCGGGTGCTCGTCCCGTTTCCCGTACTACCTGCAGACCTACGGGATGCACTCCATCCACGGCCGGGCACCGGCCATCGCAACGGGGCTGGCCGTCTCCCGGCCAGATCTGTCGGTGTGGGTTGTCACCGGTGACGGTGATGCGCTGTCCATCGGCGGCAACCACCTGCTCCATGCACTACGCCGAAACGTGAACATCAAAATCCTGATGTTCAACAACCGGATCTACGGGTTGACCAAGGGCCAGTACTCCCCCACCTCAGAAGTGGGAAAAATCACAAAGTCGACACCGTTCGGGTCGCTGGACCGCCCCTACAACCCGATCTCGCTCGTACTCGGGGCCGAAGCGTCCTTTGTCGCCCGCTCGATCGACTCCGAGCGGGCGCACCTGACCGCCGTTCTGCGGGCAGCCGCCGCGCATCCCGGATCGGCGTTCGTCGAGATCTTTCAGAACTGCAACATCTTCAACGACGGGGCCTTCGACGCCCTCAAGGAGCGGTCGTCCAAGGATGACGCGACCCTGCGCCTCGTCCACGGCGAGCCGATGATTTTCGGTACAGACCTCGACAAGGGCATCCGCCGAGGCGCGTCGGGCGAGCTGGAAGTGTGCGCCGCGACCGACGACGGTGTGCTGGTCCACGACGCACAGGCCGTCGAGCCGAGCCAGGCGTTCGCGCTGTCACGACTCACCGGAAGCTCGGCCGGAGTCACCCCGGTCGGGGTCTTCCGGGACGTCGACGCTCCCACCTACGACGAACAGCTCAACAGCCAGATCACCGACGCCCGTGCCCGCCAGGGCGAGGGCGACCTGATGGCCCTGCTGAGCAGCGGCGACACCTGGACGGTTTCCTAGCCGAGCAACGAGTTCCCAGGC
>NZ_CAUVXO010000310.1:0-2209 GCF_963555865.1 Protofrankia sp. Cr1 | reverse complement strand
CGCACGGGGATCCCTGACAGGCCAGGGCCGTTGATATAGGCGACCACCTGACACCATCCGGCCCGTCGGCATCCGACGGGCCGGATGCGTCTGACCACCCGCAGGCCCGGATCCCCCGCCTCGCCACGGTAGGCGGCCGTCGACCTGAGCACTGCGGCCGGTCCCGGGCTCCGCTGCTTCGGGCGCTTCGGGCGCTTCGGGCGCTTCGGGCGCTTCGGGCGCACATTGCTGTGATCGTGAAGCGTGCTTGCGTTGCGTCCAGATGGCACCTTTGGTGCAAAATTGTCCGACTCTCGCTGTGATGCCTACAACCGGCAGGGTAAGGTCATAGAACAGCTGGCATCCCGAATCCGCCTTTCTGGATCAACCAGGATCAATCTGGATCAGTCAGGCGGGCGGTGGGGTTCGGGGGGCTACCATCAGCTACCGATCCGGAGGAGCAGTGCAGGACGAACCGTCCCGTCGCAGGCAATCCCGAACAACGCGGATGTGTCCCCAGATCGCGCCCGATACAGGATTCGAGGTGGGCCGTGGGTAACCACTCCGCTGGCCGGCATTCACTACAGGCGATCGGCAATCCACGCCGACCGGATCCCGACCATGGTCACCCGACCATCAGCCCGGCAATCACCAGGTCCGCGGGCGGGACGCAGCGGACACCCAGGCTGGCGGGGGCGATGTTCCTCCCCCGCCAGCAACTGTTCGATTCCGGTGAACTGGACACGGTAACCGGCCCTCTCTCGGTGAGCACCACAGCCCGAGCCGCTCAGAGCACACTGCCTGGTTTCACCACCGTGGCCCAGCACCGGTCCTGGCCGACGGGCAGCACCGAAGAGTGGAGTGCCGTGTCTGCCTCAGACCTACCGGCTTCAGGCAGCCACGGCAGTGCCCAATCGCGTGGCACCCGCTCACGCGGCGCGCACCGGCGGGTCGCCACCAAGCAGGGGCGCTCTCGCCTGGTCGTCGCCGGCACAGCATCGTTGGCCGGCATCTCCGCGATACTGACCGGCCTGGCCCTGTCGGGTGGCACTGACACCCCGGCAGGTGATACCGCCACCACGGGATCCGCACCCAGCATGGGGATCGGTGCAGGGGTCTCGTTCACCGAACCCGTCACCACCCAGGGGTCCAGCGACACCGGTCAGCCGCCGGCACGGCTCGTGCCCCCGGGCACCCGAAGCAGATCGACCCTTTCCGGACGGACCGCCACGGGCAGCGATCCGGCCACGGCGCCCAACGATGCCGGCGGACCGCAAGTGGGCATCCCGGCAAGCGGTCCAGTCACCGGCACCGGCATTCCAGCCGGCGCGCCCGCGCTCCCGGCAGAGCCCGGCGCCACCGCACCATCCACGGACGGGGCATCCAACGGGCCGGCCGGTACCGAGCGGGTAACAGCCACCGGGAACGATCCGGCCGCGCCCGCGCCAGGCCCGGCGACCTCTGCTGCGCTCTCCGCAAACCCGCCGACGAGCACGTCGCCCCCGACCGCCGTGCCGCCAACCGTCGCGCCCCTGCCCGGCACCCCGCCAACCGGCGCGGTCGCGCAGACCGGCGGCGGCGCTGCCGGCACGGCACCGGCACCGGCAGCGGCACCGGCGTCAGGTACCGGCGTGCCAGCGGGCGGACAGGCGTCCTCCGGCCCAGCCATCGCCGTTCCCGTTCCGACGACTTCCAGCATTCCACTCGGAGATCTTGTCAACAGCGTGGTGGAACTCCGCGATATCGCGCCGGTCTGGCCGCACAGCCGATAGCGATTCGTACCGCGGGCCGCCCACTCGGACCTCGCTACATCCCCGAGTGGGCGCTCGCTCGGAAAACCTGTTGTAAGAGCGAGCGCCGGGACCACCCGGTCCGTCCGCATCACCCGGTACGGTCCACAACAAAGTCGGCAAGTGCCTCCAGGGCGCCCCTGGCCGGTCCGTTCTCCAAAGAGGCCAGACAGTCACGCGCATCGCTCGCCCAACGCGCCACCTCGGCACGAGCCCGCCGCATGGCCCGATGGCCACGCAGCAGATCCAGCGCCTCTGCGAGGGCCCCCTCTGCGGCGAACCCGTCCGCCATCAGGCTGCGCAGCCGCTCCGCTGCGGCATCGTCCTCCTGCAGCGCATACAGCACCGGTAGCGTGGGGATCCCCTCACGCAGGTCGGTGCCGGGCGTCTTGCCCGAGGCAGCCTCGTCCGAGGCCACGTCAATCAGGTCATCGGAAAGC
>NZ_CAUVXO010000309.1:0-5965 GCF_963555865.1 Protofrankia sp. Cr1 | reverse complement strand
CATGCGGGCCGACCAGATGGAGCGGGTGGTCGCGGTGATGACACGGCCCGAGGGCGGGCCGCCTGGTCTCGTGGGCGCGGACTGGAACTGCGTCGGCGCGGACCGGCGCGCGGACGGCGGCTACTACGACCTCGACCCGTATGCCGGCAGCGAGTGGTACGCGAACTTGATCTACCAGGCCGTGTGGGGGTACGACGAGCAGGGCCGCCGGTGGCATCGGGCGGACCGGGAGCCGGGCGAGGTGTTGTACGCCGGCGGCCTGGCTGATGCCGCGGTGGTCCTCGATCAGCCGTGGGAGGCGACGGTCGGGCACTGGAAGGCCGACAACCCGTTCGGTTACCGGCGGATCGACGGAATTCGCGTGACAGCCGGGGTAGTTCCGGCGCTGCGCGGGATCGAGGTGACGCGCACCGAACTGGCGATCAGCGCCTCCGATCATCTGCCGGTGACGGTCACCTACGAGACGTCCTCGCTGACTGTGGGGGCGTAGAGATCCGGTCCTCGGACCGCGGTCCGAGGCCAGGGGTTCGACGCTGGCAGAGTCGCGTGTTCGACGGTCACGCAATCGGAAGATCGATTCCTCCTTTCGTAACTGTGTGTAGTGGATGCCGAAGTGGGTTCCGCTGATCCTGCGGGCCTCGGCGCCACCCGCACCAACCCAGTAGCGATCAGTCTCCGGATCTACGTCCGCGATAACGGGATGCCGCGCCCAAGGCGCGGAAGGAAGGCTAGGTCGCCGTGGACGTGGCGTCCTGGCCCGACGCCTTCGTAACATCCGCCGAATGCGCCACAGCCGTGGTCGGGGCAGTGTGACCAGTCGTTCGGAGTTGTCGGCGGGGAGCGATACCCTCGATCTAGCTCAACGAGAGGACCCCGGCGGCGTCGAGGTCGACGGGCACCGGGGTCAACTCCTGATTGGCGTCTGGAATTTACCTCGAACAACAACGCTGGCGCACCTAGTGTCACACCGTTGTGCGCACCGTCTCTCGACCCGGCGCGCTGGGCCTCCTCGCAGACACGAGGAAGGACTCAGGCACGTGCAACTGATCAAGGCTCGGATCACGGACTACAGGTCCGTCGAGGACTCCGACAGCTTCGACATCGAGGAGGACGTCACTTGCCTCGTCGGGAAGAACGAGTCGGGCAAGACGACGCTCCTCCAGGCGCTCTTCCGACTCAACCCGGTGGAGCCGGCCACCTTCGACGAGGTGATCGACTTTCCCGCCCGCAAGACCCGCGAACGTAAGCAGCTCCCGGACGACAAGAGGATCCCCGTGGTCACGGCGACGTTCCGCCTCGGCGACGCCACGATGAAGGCCATCGAGGAGGAGTTCGGCTCCAAGGCCATGAGGAGCCCCGAGTTCGACGTCGTCATCGGCTACCGCGACACGTCCAAGACCTTCAGCTTCAACTACAACGAGGCCGCGGTCGTCGACCATCTGCGCTCCACCCTGGATCTTTCTGCCGCGGCGGCCAAGACTGTCGGGAGCGCGAAGACCATCTCGGACTTCCTTGACGCCCTCGACAAGCTGGAAGAACTCCCGTCTGACGCGACCGCGTTGGCCGACCGCATCCGCGGCTGGCGCACAGGCAGCTTCGGGTGTCACCTCATCGACCAGTACGCCAGCCCGGCCATGCCGAAGTTCGTCTACTTCGCGGACTACGACACGATGCCGGGCAAGGTCGCACTGCCCGACCTGGTTCGGCGGCGAATGTCGGGAGAATTCAAGCGTGGTGAGCGGGCGCTACTGAGCCTTCTGGGCATGGCGGGCGTCTCGCCCGAGGAGTTCAAGGACACCGACCAGCACGAGCGGCTTCTTCGCGAGCTGGAGAACTCCGGCAACGTCATCTCGGACGAGGTCTTCGAGTACTGGTCACAGAACAAGGAGTTGGAAGTCCAGCTCAAGATCCTGCCCCCGGAAGCCGGCGCCACCGCGCCGTTCGACGAGGGGCCGATTCTTCAGGTCCGCGTCTTCAACCGCCGGCACCGTGCCTCGGTGCCCTTCGATGATCGGTCCCGCGGCTTCGTCTGGTTCTTCTCTTTCCTCGCCTACTTCAACGAGTTGGAGGCGGCGGGTACCACGGACCTGATCCTCCTTCTGGATGAGCCGGGCCTGTCCCTGCATGGCCGCGCCCAAGGGGACCTGCTTCGCTTGATCGACGAGCGACTGGCGCCCAAGCACCAGGTTCTTTACACCACTCATTCCCCGTTCATGGTCGACCCCGACAACTTCCAGAGGGTCAGGACGGTCATCGATATGGAGCGCGGTGGAGCCAAGGTCTCCTCGGACATCTTCAAGGCCGACGAGGACACCGCCTTCCCGCTGCTGACCGCGATGGGCGTCGAGATGACCCAGACGCTATTCGTGGGCGAGCACACCCTGCTGCTCGAAGGCCCGAGCGACCTGATCTACCTGGACATCCTCACGGATGTTGCCGAGGCGAACGGGTCCACCGGACTCGACCCCCGCTGGGTGAAGACCCCCATCGGCGGCTCCGGGAAACTGTCTACTTTCGTGACCCTCCTGGGCTCGAACAAGCTGCACGTCGCGGTTCTCGTCGACTCCAGCACCAAGGACGTCGGAGCCGTCCAACGTCTTCGGGACAATGGCCAGCTCGCCAAAAACGGACTCGTCCAGATCGGCGAGTTCACCGGTACAGCCGACGCAGACGTCGAGGACCTGTTCGACCGGGATTTCTACCTCGAACTCGTCAACCGGGCCTACGTCTCCCAGCTCACGACCCCGATCAAGGCATCGGAACTTAACGCCAAGGACCCTCGCGTCCTTCGGCAGATCGAGGCCGTGTTCAAGAAGCGGAAGATTGCCACGAGGTTCCGCCACTACAAGCCGGCTGCGGTTCTCCTCCGAGAGCAGGCAACGCTCGTCCCGCGCATCAACACGGTAACGATCAAGCGTGCCGAGCTGCTATTCGCGCGACTCAACTCCCTGCTCTCCAAGCGCTGAGCTGTGTCTCCCGAGCGCATGGTGCCCTGGCGTCCCGCCAGGGCACCATGCGCTCGTCGCGCAGACCTTCCAGCCTGGCCAGCAGACCCAAGCCATCAGCCCTAACCGGAGGGAAGCTCCTCGGTCAGCTCCCGGACGATCCGGTCAGGGAGGTCTGTCCCCACAGGATGAGCCCGCCGGTGACCAGCCCGTCAGCCCGCGCGGTGGCCAGCTCGGCCGCGCGCCGCTGTTCGGCGCCGGGGTCGCCGGAGGGGATGCGCAGGCCCAGGTGTGGGCCGTGCAGCACCAGGACCTCACCGTAGCGTAGTGGCGGGCCGCGGCGATCCAGTCGGCGGCGAGGGCGCACAGCGCGTAGACGAACAGGGTGCCGTCGGGCTGTTGAAGCTGGAGCCCACCGCCGTCGCGGGGCCATTCCCCGAGCAGCCACCCGTCCAGGTTGGGCAGCCGGTGCACGCCGCGGGGGCCGATGCGCTGCATGCCATGCGCCAGCGCGAGTTCGGTCCACACCTCCTGCCGTGGCGTCGGATTGTCGGGGTGGGTCCACAGCGCCTGGTGGCGTTCGATCAGGGCGACCGGGACCCGCGGCAGGTCGGGGCTGAACCGAGGGATGCCGAGGTCGTCCTGATCGAGGGCGGCGTGCCCGAAGCCCAGAGCAGGATCATCAAGGTAGGCGGGCTGGCCGACGGCGGAGAAGTCGGCCGGGATCTCGTCGAGCTGCCGGTCGTTGATCTCCATGGGGCTCCCGTCGGCGGGTTCGGTCACGGCCGCGACACCCTGGTGGCGCTGTCCAGGCGTCGGTGCAGGAGCGACAGGGTCGAGAACAGATCCAGGGCGTCGGGCTCGGTGATGGTCCATCCCGCCGCGGCCCGTGGCGTGTGGGCCGGAGGGTTGCGGAACGTGCCGAACACCCCCTTGAGCAGGTTCGCGAACCCCTTGTGCTCGCTGATCTCTGTTTCGGTGCGGAACCCGTTGATCCGCAGGGAACCGGTATTGACCGCGAAGCAGTAGTCGACGAGGTCAGCGCCGTCGAGCTGCGAACCCCCGAGCTGCCGCAGGCGTTCCGCGAGGCCCTTCGTGGCCTCGAACACCGCGTGGAACAGCGACTTTCGAAGGATCTCCTCCTCGCAGTACCGGGTGACCTCCGGATGCACACCTCGGCGGGTGAGCTCGGTCCGTAGCCGTCCCGCCAACGCGGCCACCTCGTCCAGGGTGGTCGCCCTCCGCGCGGGCGCCACCCTGCCCGTGTCGCTGACCCGGCATCCGACCAGGGCGAGGGGTTCGGCCAGACCATCGCGCAGGGCCTCGAACCTGGCAGGGTCCTCCAGGTAGCGGCCGGGCGCCATCGCCTCGGTGATGAACCGGATGATGCAGTTGCTCGCCTGGTTGGCCTGCTGCTTGCTCATCAGCGCGGCCCACAGCCGGTCCCGTTTGCTGGCGCCCGGCTGGACATCGGCGATGCCGAGCATGCCCAGCAGCCGGTCGATCTCCCTACCGGTGAGCCCCGGCCGGTCCGTGCGGCCGAGGACGTCGCAGATCCCCTCGACGACCGCCGGCGGCCACATCGGGTACCGAGTCGTCATCGCCGCCCTCCACATACTGCCATGTGGGGATCATCCTCCCAGACCATCCGGTCTCACTCGCCTACTCTCGGTTCCTCTCACGAGGGAATCTGTGGGTTGCTGCGCCGCGCCCGGGCGCCGAGAGCTGCGGTCTCATAGGTGACCGTCACCGGCACATGATCAGAGGCGCTGATCGCCAGATCCGTGCGCGTCACCTCGACCGCGCGCAGCGCGGGCGCACCTTCGGCGGTCACCCGGATCGCGTCGATCCGCCGAGCGCCGAAGGTGTTACCGGCCCAGTGCCCGACGGTGGCCTCCCACGGCCGGTCGAGTAGGACTGCGGCATCCGCGAGCCCGCCCGCGTACAGCACCTCGCCCGGCTCCCGGTCCGCCCGATGCCACCGGCGGCCCTGCTCGTCGTACCCCCACACGGTCTGGCAGATCAGATCCGCGTACCAGTCGCTGCCGGCATACGGGTCCGGGTCGTAGTAGGAGCCGTCCATGCGCCGGTCGGCGCCGACGCAGTTCCAGTCCGCGCCGACCAGACCGGGCGGGCTACCCTCGGGCCGGGTCATCACCGCCACGACCGGCTCCATCTGGTCCGCCCGCATGTGCCGGCCGAACGGGGTCGCGTGGTGGCTCGCGTGCTGCACCGCACGCCCATCGATCTCAAAGGTGATCTTCGCGAGGGCGTGCCAGAAATCGGCCGCCCCGTAGGTCCGGAACGACCCCGGGACCACGCTCAGCTCCTCTCGCCAGATCAGGCCGACGTGGAAACGCTGCCGGCCGGCGGCGATCGCTGGCCGGTCCGGCCCGTAGGTGCACTCCATCCCGGCGTCGTCGGCGAGGGTCCGCAGCCGCGACGCAGCGACCTCGACATCCGGGGCGATAATCTCCTGGACCGCGACCACGTCCGCGTCCAGACCGCGGATGACCTCGACAACTCGTCCGTAGCGCTCGCGCTCGTCCGGACTGTCGGATGCCAACAGGTCGAGGGTGTTGTACGTCGCGAACCGAACCTGGGCCATGTGACGATTTCCCTTCCGTGTGGGTTCACGACGATGCGTCGCGGAAGGTCTGAAGCGGCATGACGGGCCGGCCAGCCGCTTTTCACCAGCCGACAAGTCCCGATATCTGATCATGTCTGCTGTCGCATGGCCGGCATCCGTGCGCGAGCATGGATAGGAGCGCCCGGATGTGAGCAGGACGGGTGATGCCGATGAGGGACGAGAAGGCGCGACGCTGTGACGCCCGCGACGCCGAGTACCGAGCCGCTCTCGGCCTGCCGGCCGATGGCCCGTTGCCGGCGAGCCTGGGTACGGTCGGCGGCTCCCGCGGCGGCGGTCACGCCGGCCGGATCAACCAGACAACCGCCGGACGGCCCGCCGGTTGGCGTCAACCCACCCGGTCAGCGCGGAAACGCCGAGGCAGGCACAGAGG
>NZ_CAUVXO010000308.1:0-5970 GCF_963555865.1 Protofrankia sp. Cr1 | reverse complement strand
GACGCTGACGGCGGACCTGTCCAGGGAGACTTCAAGATCGTCGATGACGACGTCGATCCGCTTACAGTCCGGGGCCACCGCGGTGACCGCGGCCCGAATCTGGCCGGCGATTTCAGGGATTGTCGGTCCGAACCGGGCGATGACATGGACAGCGACACCACCCAGTACTTTGCGGACGCCGACGACGCGTCGGTCGGGCAGATAGGTGACCACGTTGCCGCTGACTCCCGGGGAGAGCGCGGCGACCACGGGGCAGCGGGCAACCGCGGCCGCGATGGCGGCCGGCTGCGTGGACACTGCCAATCGGACCATGATTTCTACTGCACCCGAGCCTGCTTATCGTCATCGTCTTCAGGGATGTAGACGTCGTCCACCGCGATGTTGACCTCGGTCACCTCCAGGCCGGTCATCCCCTCGACTGAGGTCACGACGTTGCCGCGGATCGCCTGGGCGAGATCGACTATCGACACGCCGTAGTCGACCACGACGTCGAGATCTATTGCCGCCTGCCGCTCGCCGACCTCGACGCCGACCCCCTGGGATACGTTGCGTCCG
Source organism: Protofrankia sp. Cr1 (assembly GCF_963555865.1). Lineage (NCBI taxonomy): Bacteria > Bacillati > Actinomycetota > Actinomycetes > Frankiales > Frankiaceae > Protofrankia > Protofrankia sp. Cr1. The sequence goes on along the minus strand of NZ_CAUVXO010000308.1, from coordinate 5,415 downwards.
GACGAGCCCGGGATACGCTGGCGCAGCGAGCCGACCGCGCGGGTGCCGCCGGTGCCGAGATTGTGCACACCTTCGACCTCGCGGGTCGCCACGCCCGCGATCTTACGGACGACCGAGTCCGCGATAGCCGTCCTGCCCTGGCTTGTCACGAGCTCGGTGGCCGTCCGCCGGGACACGCCGGCCCCGTCGCGCTGGGGTGTCTCTCGTGTCACGGGAGAGGTCTTCTCGGTGGTCGTCGTGCTCATGACGTGCCTCCACAATCATTGGAGTCGTGGGGACGGATCCCTCGGGTTTCCCGCGGTCCCCGGCCGCGTGGGCCCATGAACCGGAGGCCGTCGGCCGCCCAGATGTGGCAGCCGGTCGTGCTCGGCGCGGTCAACCGGCTGGTATGCATCGTCCTACCCGGTGGTGAGGGGGACACTCGCGTCCGGCCGGCCGGATAGGTTCGTTGGTGCCCGGTCGGAACACGCCCCACGAGTGAAGGAGCGTCCGCTGCCTCGGTCTCATCCGCACCCTTCCGGTGCCGCCGGCTCCGGCCGGTCGCCCGTGCCCGCCCAGGGCACCCGGGTGACTGTCCGGTCGCCGGCCAAGGTCAACCTGCATCTCGGGGTCGGCCCGCGCCGGGACGACGGTTATCACGCGGTAACCACGATCCTGCAGGCTGTTTCGCTCTATGACGACATCACGGTCACCGACGTCCCGGACGCCGCGACCGACCCCGACGCCATGGAGCCGGTCATCGCCGTGGAGGTCACCGGTGAGGGTGCCGCCGGTGCGCTGCCGGCCGCCGCTCCCGGCGACATCCCAGCGAACTCGGCCGCGGCGCGAATCTCGCTGGTCCCGACGGGATCGGACAATCTCGCCGTCAGGGCCGCGTATGTGCTCGCGGCCCGCGCCGGCGTGCGCGGCGCAGGGGCGCACCTGAGCATGGCCAAGGGCATTCCGGTCGCAGCCGGGATGGCCGGTGGCAGCGCCGACGCCGCCGGGGCGCTGGTCGCCTTCGACGCCCTGTGGGGCACTGACCTGGACCGGTCGGTCCTCGCGGAGCTCGCTGCCGGGCTCGGCAGCGACGTCCCGTTCCCGTTGACCGGGGGTACGGCGCTTGGAACCGGCCGGGGCGAGCAGCTCACGCCGGTCCTCGGACGTGGCGAGTACCACTGGGTCTTCGCGCTGGCTGACGGTGGCCTGTCCACCGCCTCGGTCTATGCCGAGTTCGACCGGTTGTCCGAAGGACGTCTGCGCACCGAACCCACCCCGCCTGACGCGGTCCTGGCGGCGTTGCGCACCGGGGATCCGGTCGAATTGGGTAATGCGTTGGTCAACGATCTGCAACCGGCTGCGTTGCGGTTGCGCCCGTCGCTGCGGCGGGTGCTGGAAACCGGAACCGAACTCGGGGCGGTCGGTGCCGTCGTCAGCGGGTCCGGACCGACCTGCGCCTTCCTGGCCCGGGACGCCGCGCAGAGCGTGGCACTGGCTGCGAGCCTCGCCGGGATGGGCGTCTGCCGGGCGGTTCGACGGGCGCACGGTCCGGTCGCGGGCGCCCGTCTGGTCGACCCGGGCACGTCCGGATGAGCCGCAGGACGATCCGCGCCGACCCCGGCCTGATGAGCAGGATCCGATGAGTGACATCCTGGTCACGATGGAGGCGGTCGTGGCCGCCTTCGGGACCCGCGTCCTGCTGGACGGCGTGAGCCTCGGAGTGGCGAGCGGGGAACGGATCGGGGTGGTCGGCCGTAACGGCGCGGGCAAGAGCACGCTGCTCAAGCTCTTGGCCGGTGAGGCGCACCCCGATGCCGGTCGGGTCGTGCACACGGGGTCTCTGCGCGTGGGCATCCTCGCGCAGGACGACCGGCTCGTGCCCACCGCGACCGTGCGCCAGGCCGTGGTCGGTGACGTACCCGATCATGTGTGGGCCGCGGATCCACGTCGCCGGTCGGTGCTGCGCGGGCTGGGTCTGCTCGACCGTCTGGACGATCTCGTCGGGCAGTCCTCCGGTGGGGAGCGTCGGCGTACCGCCCTGGCCGCGCTGCTCGTCGACGACCTGGACCTGCTGATACTGGACGAGCCCACCAACCATCTTGACGTCGAAGGCGTCGCGTGGCTCGCCGCCGAGCTGGCATCCTGGCGCGGCGGGCTCCTCGTCGCCACGCACGACCGGTGGTTTCTCGATGAGGTGTGCGAGCGGGTCTGGGAGGTCGTCGACGGTCGGGTGGACGCCTACGAGGGCGGCTACAGCGCGTATGTGCTGGCCCGCGCGGAGCGGACCCGGCGAGCCGACGCCACCGAGGCGCGGCGCCAGAACCTGCTCCGCAAGGAGCTGGCCTGGCTGCGCCGTGGCCCGCCGGCCCGGACCGCCAAGCCGCGCTTTCGGATCGATGCGGCCAACGCCCTGATTGCTGACGAGCCACCCGCGCGCGACACCCTCGGTCTGCGGACCTTTGCCGCATCCCGCCTCGGGAAGGACGTCTTCGACGTCGAGGACGTGACGCTGCGCCTCGGTGACCGGGAGCTGTTCGCGAATATGACGTGGCGGCTGGGCCCGGGTGATCGGGTGGGTCTCGTCGGGGGCAACGGGAGCGGTAAGACCACGCTGTTGCGCCTGCTGACCGGTACGGTGAGTCCGGATTCGGGCACTGTCCGAGTGGGGCGCAGTGCGCGCCCCGCTCTGCTCACCCAGGAGATCCGCGAGCTGAACCCGAGGCTGCGGGCGCTGGAGGCGGTCCAGGAGGCCGGTCAGGTACTGGATGTCGGACCCCGGCCGAAGTCGTCGGCGCCATCGCGCAGCTCCGCCGGTGACGGTGGACACGGCGGGCAGAACCGGGAGCTGACGGCGGGTCAGTTACTGGAGCAGTTCGGTCTGCCCTCGGCCCGGCAGTGGACGCCGGTCGGTGACCTCTCCGGCGGGGAACGGCGGCGGCTGCAGCTCCTGCGGCTGCTCATGGAACGGCCCAACGTGCTGCTACTGGACGAACCCACCAACGACCTGGACACCGACACGCTGACCGCGTTGGAGGACATCCTGGACTCGTGGCCGGGAACGTTGGTCGTGGTCAGTCATGATCGTTACTTTCTGGAACGAACGTGCGACACGATCGTCGCTCTGCTTGGCGACGGTTGCCTGGTCATGCTGCCCGGTGGGGTGGATGAGTACCTCGCCCGCCGGCAACGCCTGGCCGCCGCAGGCGCCGGGACGCCCACCGATACGGGCAGTTCAGCCCGTCCCGGATCCGGTGCCAGCTCGGGTGGCGGTGCCGGTGCCGGTGCCGGTGGCGGAGCGGCTCAGGCACGGGTCGCGCGCAAGGAGCTGAACCGCCTTGAACGGGCGCTGGAGCGGTTGGGACGCCAGGAGACCGCGCTGCACACGGCGCTTGCGGAGGCGTCCACCGACCATGGGCGCCTGCTCGCCCTGGACGCCGAGCTGCGTGCGGTCGTCGCGGAGAAAACCCGGACCGAGGAGGCCTGGCTCGTCGTCGCGACCGACCTCGAAGATGCCTGAATGTCCTGGAGGGCGTCCTGCTGCCGGATGCTCTTTGGGAACGATGTGACTCTGGTGCTGTGGCAGGAGCATCAGATTCACATCGTTAAGAGCGCCCGGCACTAGGGGCGTGGATGAAGGAGCGGGGCTTGGGTGCATGCATCGCGCAGCGATGGACAGGGAGCGATGTGGCGAGGTGCGTGGCGAGGTGCGTGGCGAGGTGCGTGGCGAGGTGCGTGCCCCGGTCCGTGCCCCGGCCCCGCGACGCCGCGCCCCCTGTTGCCGGCCGCGTCAAGATCCCAGGCCCTCGGTTCGGTCAGCCGGCTGTCTGGACCTCTTTCGCCCGCAGGCGTTCGGGGTCTGGCCAGCGGACGTCATGAACGACCCGCAGCGTCTCCATCAGCTTGATCAGATAGGCGCTGGTGTCCAGCTGCCAGGGTTTGACCCCGTGACGGGCCAGGGTCGGCTCGGCGTGATGCAGGTTGTGCCAGGACTCGCCCATCGACAGGAAGGCGAGCGGCCAGACGTTGCCGGAGTGGTCCCGTGACTTGTACGGGTGCTTGCCGACCACGTGACAGATGCTGTTCGTCGACCACGTCACATGGTGCAGCAGGGCCACCCGGACCAGGCTCGCCCAGAAGAACGCCTGCAGCGCGGCTTCGAAGGAGCCGCCCCAGAGCCCTCCGATGAGCGCGGGCGCGGCGAGGCTCACCGCCGCGCAGACCGCGAACATATGGCTGACCCGGACCATGTCGGCGTCAGCGAGCAGGTCCGGAGCGTACCGGCGCTGGTCGGTCTGCTCGACGTCGAACAGCCACCCGACGTGGGCGTGCCACAGACCCTTGGCTACCGCGCGGGTGCCGGTGCCGTACCGCCACGGCGAGTGCGGGTCGCCGTCCTTGTCGCTGAAGGCGTGGTGACGCCGGTGGTCGGCAACCCAGCGGATCACCGGACCTTCGATCGCCATGTTGCCGGCGACGGCGAGTGCGACGCGTACGGGCCTGGCGGCCTTGAATCCGCGGTGGGTGAAGTACCGGTGGAAACCGACGGTCACGCCGTGGCCAGTGATCATATACATGACCGCGGCCAGGACCACATCTCGCCAGCTGATCCACCGATCCCACAGCAGGGGGATCGCCGCGGCCAGCGCGGTGAGCGGAAGGGCGATGATCGTCGCCAGGATGACCTGCTCGCTTCGAGCTTTGACCGATGACTGCGGCACGACCGTGTGGCGGAGCGGAGCGGTCACGCCGGCCGCGACACCCGTCGCGTTCACCGTGTCTGTTGCAGTCATGACATAGTCCCGTTCATCGGTCCCGTTCATCGGTCGGGTTCGTCGGTCACGGTCGGTGGTCGCGTTCCCAGCCGCGACGACTTCCGTTGGGTCACGGTAGCTCGTTGCGGCAACGCATGGTGCCCGCTGCGGGGAACATCCGCGAAAACAATCCGTGCGGCCGGCCCAGCTGACATGATCGGATGATCTTTGGTGGGAGGCCTTGGGGATGGTAGACTGCCTTCGATTTTCCCTCGATCCGCCGTGGTGTAATCGGCAGCACAGAAGATTTTGGTTCTTCTAGTCCACGTTCGAGTCGTGGCGGCGGAGCGCGAGGTTTCGACCGGCCGAGGCATCGGTGCGGCCCGGACGGTTTATCCGCGTTGCGTCACGTGCCGTCGTGGAAATTGTGCACGTCACCGCGGAGGCGCACCCAGGAGGCGCGCCCGGGAGTCGTTAGCGGCGACCCGTTGAGAGGCGACTTGTTGTCGGTGCGTCGTAACCGGCGGGTCGGTAACCGGTGCTTCGTAACCGGCGGGTCCGTAACCCGGTAGACTCGGCATACACTGACGTTGATGTCCGCGATCACGGGAGCTCGTGTGACCCAACCACGTCCGGCGGCGGTTGTCGTCCTCGCGGCAGGCGAGGGTAAACGGATGCGTTCAAC
>NZ_CAUVXO010000307.1:3708-7064 GCF_963555865.1 Protofrankia sp. Cr1 | reverse complement strand
TCGCGGTCAGATTCTGTGTTCCGCGGAACACCCAGATACAGCGGGATCGTAGGTAGAAAACGTCATCATAACGGCCGATTCCACCTACTGTTGCGGCTCACACCGGCCCGCGGTAGGTGGTTCCGGTCATCAGGATGGCCTCAACGGCCTACGCACCCCGGTCCCGCCACCCGGATTCTGTTTACCGGCGGCATCACATGGCAGACGGTGAAGCCTTTTGACCGGCACGACCATGCCACCCTGGTCCGTGATACGGCGGCGGTACCGGGGGCCGGTCCGGCCACCGAGTTGCTTGCCATCAGCCGGAACGGTGTCGTCGCAGGCCTGCCGATCCGGACGGTCGGCCCGGATGATCTGATCACGGCCTGGCATGCTTGAGGCTACGGGCCTGGATGGTATCGGCGATCGTCGGGTCGAGCGGTCGGGATCCCCGGGGAGGCAGTGCGCTGCGGAACAGTGCCGAACGGCCGGCCGTTGCCGGGTTCTGTGTTCCGCGGAACGCACCGGTCGTCTGGCTGTCGTGAACGAGCGTGGCGAACGCGGTGCAGATGTCGATCGGGTAGCAGAGGGCGGCGGCTCCTGCGGGTACCGCCTAGCGCCCGCTTTCCTCTCGGGTGTCCAGGGTGCGGTCGCTGTGGTAAAGCCGTCCGCGTCGGCCGGCGAGTACGCCTGAGCCCAGAAAGGAGCCAGATTTTCTGGACCATTGTTGCCGATTATATCAGGGTATGTTACCCTATGTATATGACTGTAAGCGTGTGGTCGTGGGCCGCTCGCGACGGTCGGTGAGGATGCGGGAGGACCACGGTGGGCGACTGGGGTGTGCTGGAGCTGGAGGGTGATCCAACTCCGGGTGATCCGGATGCGGTGCGGGAGATGGCTGTCCGGTTGCGAGGCCAGGCCGAGCTGGCCGAGGCCAACACCGCTCGCCTGCGTGCTATCGGGAGCTCGACCCCCTCGGCCTCGCGCCATACCGGTTGCGTCCGGATCTGAACGCAACCGGTCCGCACACTACCTTTAGGACTGATCCTGATACGGGCAATGTTACGCATTATGCCACGTGGGAGCCTAATCCGTACCCGGGTTATCCACAACCATGGATCATGGATAAGCGGGTTGACGTTATCGGCGATCCACACTTCAACAAGGTCGCGGGCCAAAGCGTCCCGACGCCGCACGTACAGGGCCGTAACGTTCCTGGTGGTGCTCGTCCCGCGGAACAATGGGAGATACCCGAGTGGGCTCGCTAGACTATCTACAAGAGTGGTATATTCGCCATTGTGATGGCGATTGGGAACATGCACTTGGCATCCGCATCACGACTTTGGATAACCCCGGCTGGATGCTTACAGTCAATGTAGAGGGAACAGAACTCGCGGGTCGCAAATTAGACTGGGTTCGCTATGATGAATCCGAAACGGCGTGGCTCCACTACAGGTCAGATGGGCGTGAGTTCATAGCGGCCTGCGGCCCGCAAGAACTCAATCGCGCACTGGAGGTATTCGAGCGATTTGCGGAAGAATGTGGTTCGATTGACCCTCGTGCTCCGGAATAGACCGTTTGAGGGTGGATATCAAGCCCTGGGATGTGCGGTAGCTGGACTTCGATCCCACCGCGGGTCGTGGGCAGACTGGGCGGTGTCCGGCCTTCGTGTCGTGCGTCAGGATTCTTGGCACAGGGGCGGTCTCAATCGATCAGTGCATCAGCTCTGGTAGAAGGGCCGGGACGAGGCGCTTGAGGGTCTTGGGCGAGGCTCGCCCTGACCGTGAACGTGGGGAGACGGTGTCCTCGGACGGTTTGCAGGCTGAGCTGGGCGACCAGGGTGGGAGAGGCCGAGCCGACCCACTGCCAGTGGTAGGCCGCGGCCAGCGCCGGTGTCGGGAAGTTTCGGTTCGATCACCCACAGTCGGTCGGGGGTGAACACGTGTGGATGGTCCCGCAGGGCCGTGTCCAGCAGCGTCTGCTCGGTTTCTCCTTTGTACCGGCTGCCGACGGTCGCCCTGGCGGTCGCCCCGCCGGGTGACGTTGCCGCGCACGAGCCGCCCTTGACGTATTCCCATATAGGAATATTATGTCCTTGTGGCGCGGGCAGCGACGACAACGGATGCGTTCAACGCGGTGGCCGAGCCCCGGCGGCGGCAGATCCTGGACGTCCTTGCCGGCGGGGAGCGCCCCGTGAACGACCTCGTCACGCTCCTCGGCCTGGCTCAGTCGCAGGTGTCCAAGCACCTGAAGGTCCTTCGCGAGGTGGGCCTGGTTGACGTTCGTGATGAAGGGCGCCAGCGGATGTACCGGCTCAACGGCCACGCGCTGAAGCCCATCCACGACTGGGTGAAGCAGTATGAACGGTTGTGGAACGACCGGTTCGACGCGCTGGACGTCGTACTGGAGGAACTCACAGGGAAGGAGCAAGGAGACGGTGGCAGTGACGAGTAGCGGTACAGCGGTGGTGACGCTTCCGACGGATACGCAGATCATGATCACGCGGGAGTTCGACGCATCCAGGAATCTGGTCTACCAGGCGTGGACGACCCCAGCGCTCGTCAAGCGTTGGTGGGCAGCTGACCGGGGTGAGGTCACGGTGGCCGACATCGACCTGCGGGTCGGTGGGTCGTGGCGCTGGGTGATGGTGACCAACGGCGGGTTCCAGGTCGCGTTCCACGGTGAGTACAGGGAGATCATCCCCAACGAGCGCATCGTCTCGACCGAGGTCTACGAGGGCGTGCCCGAAGCGGCAGCGGTGACCACGATGACGTTCACCGAGCAGGACGGACGCACAACCTTCACGCTCCTGGTGCAGCACAAGACCCAGGAGCACCGTGACGGCCACATCAACTCGGGCATGGAAAGCGGTATGCAGACGGCGATGGATCTGCTCGAGCAGGTCGCAGTCTCGCTCATCTAGTTTCATTCATGTAGGGCCTGTCCGGTGGATGTCGGGTGCGCACGTAGCACGAGCGGATCATGCTGACCCGCAACGGTGAGGACGATGACGCACGTACCGTCCACATTCTCGACGTCGACCACCTCGCGGACATTGACCGCGCCCGCAGACGCGAGCAGATGAGAACGTGTTTCACCCGCCCTGGTTACCGCCGTTGGTGAGCACTTTGGTGCTGTGGCCGGCGCCGGTGCTGGCCGATCGTCCCTGACCCGCGGATGCCGTCGGGGCCGCACACGGGACAGGTCGGGTCGCTGTCGGCGGAGAGGTTGTCAGTCGTGGCTGGACGAGGTCGAGCAGAATCTGCTGCGCTGTGGCCCGCCACGGGGTGAGGCTGTTGACGAGCTCCCCGAGAGCGAGCGCAACGACGGCCTGGTTGAGGAACAGCACGCTGGCAGCCGGTCCGGGTGACGACCCC
>NZ_CAUVXO010000307.1:1376-3072 GCF_963555865.1 Protofrankia sp. Cr1 | reverse complement strand
GGCGGGCGGCGCGGGTGAGCGGATCCTGTTCGCGGGCGGCGAGCACCGGGTCGTAGCCGTTCTGGCAGCGCAGGCATGGCCCGTCCGGTCGGACGACTGCGACCCGGCCGCCGACCTCCAGGTCAGCCCCGGGGGCGCTGCGGCTCAGTTCCACCCCGATATCGAGGTAGAGCCGTCCGTACTGGACCGCGAGCCGGTTGATGGCCCATCTCGGCGCGTGGCCGTCGACCGCGCCGATGAGAATGTCGGCGCTGCTCAGGGCGCGCCAGACGGCGGGGTCGAGGATGCTGCCACGGATCGGGGTCACCGCAACGTCGGGGCTGATCGCGCGTGCCAGGCGGCTGGCCACATCCACCTTGGGTGTCGCCTGCCGCGCATCCGCCGGGGTGGCACCGACGAGCCGGGCCAGGTTGGATGTCTCCACCCGGTCAGGGTCGACGAGGAGGAGACGTCCGACGCCGAGGTGGGCCAGGCCCTGCACGACGAGGGAGCCAGCTCCGCCCACACCGATGACACCCACGGTCAGCCGTCCGAGCCGATGTTGGGTGTCGGCTCCGAACGCCCGAATCTGCCGATCATATCGATCGTCCCGGTCGTGGTCGGGTCGATCATGCCGGTTGCCTCGGACGGGCTCCGGCCGCCGTCGGGTCATGGTCAGCCTCCTGCGCTCTCGTCGCGCTGTGCAATCAATGCGTGTGCGGCGGATGAGATATCCAGCGGCGTGAGACGGCCGGTGCGGGGGTTGAACCACAGTCCGTCGACCCCGGTGTGGGTGAGCACGAGGGATGCGGCGATCACCAGCGGCCGGGCGGGGATCGTGGCGTGAAACTCCCGGTGGGTTTCCATGGTGTTGGCACGGTCGGTGCCGGAGAACGCCGCGGGCGCCGAGGTACCCGGATGGCTGTGCACGTCAATGAGGGACAGCGCGTGCTCGTAGCAGGTGCGCAGCACGGTCCGGCTGATGTCAGTGGCCACCTCGACGCGGGTGGGGCTTTGCACGGTCAGGGCGGCATCGGGCAGCAGCAGGGCGCGTTGAGCTCGAACGGTGACGGCGCGGCGTCCCCATCGGTCGCCGGTAATCTCGGCCCGGCCGAGGAGATAGGCGAACTGTTCCAGATCGCTGCCGAGGAGGTGCGCGGACAGCTCCGTCCATATGGCGTCGGCGATGATGAGCCGGCACCGATCGGCCTGAGGTCTTCGATCGTCCGGTAATCGCTTTTCCGGCGGTGGGTTTCGGTTCCCGGCCATTGTTCAGTCCGCTGTACCGAGGTAGGTGCGGATTGCCTCGACGAAGGTGAGCAGCGAGTCGAGACGGGGATTCCACCGGCGGTACGGATCCTCCAGGCAATACCAGACGTAGCCCAAATCGGCGTAGGGATTGTTGAAGCCGTGGAAGTAGTGGCCGGGGTCGACGAGACCGCCGAGACCGCCGAGACCACCGAGACCGCTGTGGTCGTGCCGTTGCAGGCGGGAGCCGAGGAAGAAGCCGTCCGGGGCGGATTCGGGGTAGGTGACCGGGACGACGACGAGCACGGTGGTGCGGGTCGGCTCCCATCCAGCCGGCAGTCGGAATTCGGGGATGATGATCCACGAATCGTCGTCGGCGATACGGAGCCCCGGGTACGCCCCGGCGAGCTGGGCCGCTTCGAGCCGGATTCGGCGGCGCAGTGGGTTCATCGGCGTGGGTCGTGCACGT
>NZ_CAUVXO010000307.1:0-955 GCF_963555865.1 Protofrankia sp. Cr1 | reverse complement strand
GCCTTGGAGTGTCGGGCATGGTGGGCGAAGACGTCCCCGTCGGCGACGCGGACCCGCTGGCTGTCACCGACGATGGTGTTGCGATCGGTGTCCTGCCGGATGAGTACCCGGTTGTCGTCGACACCCGCGGCTGCCTTGATGTCGGCGCCGGTCATCTCGTCGGCGATGACGGGGACGTCGATTCCGTTGATACGGATGGTGCGGGCCATCGGTCCCTCCGTTTCTCGTGTGGTCACGAGGTGCAGACGGACGCGGGCGGACTCAGGCGGGGTTCCGTTCTCGGGTGGGTGTTCACCATGGTGTGGCTGCGGTCGCGATCCGGTTGAGCAGTCTCGCGACGAGTTCGGCGCTGAGGCCGGCCGGGCCGTCGGGCGTGACCGTCGCCAGGCCGGTACCGAAGCCGATCAGCAGGACCGCGGTCCATCGGACCAGGTCGCGAACGCGGCAGCGCAGACGCACCCGGCGCCGTGGGGGTCGCGTCCGGTAACGAGGGGACGGGCGTCGTGGATGGCGGGTCTGTCTGCGTCGCGGGGAACGTTGCCGTTGGCGGCGGACCCCCGGTGGGCCGATGGGGAATCGGGATGATCCGGTTCGGGGGGTGCTGGCATCCGGGAGGGGGAGAATAATGGAGTTGTGCGCGTCTGTCATGGGGCCGGGATCGGGGTTGGAGCCCGGGTCGGGGACGGCGACGCCTCGGTTGTCGAACCGGAGTCGCGGCGGGATCACCATCAGCTCTTACTCCCGTGGCATGGTCGCGTGCCTCTACCGGAGGGTCATCGGTACCCGGATACGGACGGACCGGTCCACGGTCCGAAGAGATCATCTACCACAACCTCCGACACGCCGAAGAACCCTGGAGGTTGTGGTGGGAGATCAATATGTATTGTGACCTGGAACGATGCGAGATTTATAGATCATGTCTTCATGATCCTAAGGATCTTCGGATGGAGGTTCT
>NZ_CAUVXO010000306.1:0-6017 GCF_963555865.1 Protofrankia sp. Cr1 | reverse complement strand
GCGCTTCGCCGGTGAAGTCCGCCGACCCGCGCCGCCAGTCGTCGGCCGGAAGGTCCGCCGAACGCTGCGCGGTCCATGCCCCGGTGAGTAGTCCCGACTGCATCGGGCTGTAGACAATGACCCCGATGTTGTGCTTCGCGCAGTAGGGCAGGACGTCTGTAGCCACGGTCCGCCTGATCGCCGAGAACGGCGGTTGGAGCACATCGACCCCACCTGCATACGCGGCACGTTCGAGCAGTTCGACGTTGACGTTCGACACGCCTACCAACCGGATCTTTCCTTCCGCGCGCAGTTCGTGCAGGGTCGCGACGGAATTCTCGATCGGTGTGCCGTCCTTCGGTGGCCAGTGCAGCTGGTAAAGATCGATTCTATCGATCTTCAATCGTCGCAGGGACCCGTCCACCTCGCGGCGGATTGACTCGGGCGCTCCCACCCTCGTGGGCAGGGACGCTGCGTCCGAGTCCCAGACCATGCCGCACTTGGTGAACACGTACGGCCGGTCGTCGTCGCTGAAATCCGTGAGCGCTCGTGCCACGATCTGCTCGGAGTGCCCGCGCCCGTACACCGCCGCTGTGTCGATCCAGTTCACGCCGTGTTCTACGGCATGCCTGATGGCGGCCACCGATTCATCGTCGTCCTGGGCGCCCCATCCGAATGCGTGCTCCGCACCGCCGATCGCCCAGGCGCCGAAGCCGACCCGGGTGATGTTCAAACCGGTTGCGCCCAAGAGCGCTGTAGGAAGGGTCATGGTCAGTGCACACCCCCATGCGAGATTCCGGAACCGGATGGTAACGAACACTCCCGGCTAAGAGCGACCGGGACCGTGCCGGCTTCTCCAGCATGAAAGCATCCACCGGCCCGGAAGTCCCGGCGGCCGGGAATGCCAGCGATGTCATGCTTGTCCTGTTGACATTACCTAACGGCAGGGCGTCGATCATTAATGCCGCCGCGCCGCGAGCGGGTCCGGACACATCGTCCGCCGGGTACCGGACGACCCAGGTCACTATGTGGTCGCGCGGGTCCGTGGGGGTGAAACGTGCCTCGCGTACATCACGTTGAGTAATCAAACTGGTGGTATGGGTCGCCTTCCAGGCAGTAGGCAAGCTGCCCTCGGGGACGCCCTCAGCGAGCGGCGCGCCGCCAGGCGTGCCTGAAGGCCTCGCTATCAACAGTGCTGTCGGCACGCCTACTGTGACGGCGTCCAGCCCGCCCGAAGCGGTCGACGGTAGCCGTGGAGGTCTGCCGCCTGCGGTTGCCGTGGGTTACCGCGGGCGTTACGCCGCCATCTGGCACGTGAGGTATGTAGTGGACTTCCTTCCCCAGAGACCTCCCGTGATGGCCTGTAGCCGTGTAGCGTCTTCCATGGCCAAGTTCGGCGGTTGGCGTCCACAAGGGACGCCGATGGCGAACACTGTCGTGGGAGCGCCAAAATCCCACTTCAGACGGTCCGGGGCCCGCGCGGTGTGGGTCCTGACTGCACCAGCAGGGAGAACGGCACGTGGCTCAGGGCACGGTTAAGTGGTTCAACTCGGAGAAGGGCTTCGGCTTCATCTCCGTGGACGGCGGCGGTTCGGATGTCTTCGTCCACTACAGCGCGATTGACATGGACGGGTACAAGAGCCTGGAAGAGGGGCAGCGGGTCGAGTTCCAAGTGACCCAGGGACAGAAGGGTCCACAGGCTGACGCCGTTCGGGTCGTCTGAGCCACGAGAGACGTAACTCCACAGTCGTAGGGCGAGGGTCCGCCATCTCCAACTGAGGGGCGGGCTCTTGTCATTTGTCAATGGCGGGGCGATTCGTGCGCAGTCATGGCGTGTCGCGCTTTGCTCCCCTGTCGTTTTTCTTCCGGTTGATCGTGCGCTTTCGCCTGGCTGAACATGTGTGTCCAGCATGTCGGATGTGCCAATTTTGATCTTTAACTCGCCAAACGAAGACTGTTCACCGAATTTTACTGTTGCGCACATCCGTCGGATGAAACGTCCACTGAATCACTTCAGCCAGCCATACTGACGGCGGACTACCGGCCGTGGGATACCAGCAGTTCGGCGATCTGGAGGGTGTTCAACGCCGCGCCTTTGCGCAGGTTGTCGCCGCACACGAACATGGCGAGCTCACACGGGTCGTCGGGCGATTGCCTGATGCGCCCGACCCAGGTCGGATCGGTACCGACGACGTCTGCCGGTGTGGGGAAGTCTCCCGCCGCCGGGTCGTCCAGGACGGCCACCCCCGGCGCCGCACGCAGGACGGCCCGTGCGTCAGCCGCGGCCACCGGGCGCGCGAACCACGCGTGCACCGCCACCGCGTGGGTCGTCACGACGGGTACCCGTACACAGGTTGCGGACACCTTGAGCCGGGGAAGCCCCAGGATCTTCCGGGACTCGTTCCGGATCTTCATTTCCTCAGACGACCAGCCGCCGTCCTGGTGGGAACCGGCCCACGGCACGACGTTCAGGGCCAGTGGCGCCGGGAACGGGCCGAGCCCATGCTCCCCGATGGCTTTGCGGACGTCCCCGGCGCTCTGGCCGGGTCCCAGCCAGGTGTCGCCAGCTGTGTCGGTGGACCTGCTGTCGGTGGACCTGCCGGGGGCCGGCATGGCGCCAACCACGGTGGCGAGCTGGGCGTAGAGGGTGTCGATACCAGCCTGGCCTGCTCCGCTCGCCGCCTGGTAGGACGTCGCGACCAGCGATTCCAGTCCGAACACGCGGTGCAGCGCGCCAACCGCGACGATCATAGACAGCGTCGTGCAGTTCGGGTTGGCGATGATCCCGCGCGGCCGGTCCGCCGCCGCCTGCGCGTTCACCTCGGGGACGACCAGCGGGACGTCCGCCTCCATCCGGAAGGCGCCCGAATTGTCAACCGCGATCGCCCCGCGGGACGCCGCGACCGGTGCCCACTGTCTGGAGACCTCGTCCGGGACGTCGAACATGGCGATGTCGACACCGTCGAAGACCTCGGGGGTCAGCGCCAGTACCTCGACGTCGCCGCCGCGCAGTCGCAGTCTGCGCCCGGCGGACCGCGCGGAGGCGATCAGTCGGATTTCGCCCCAGATATCCGGGCGTTCGCCCAGCAGCGAGAGCATCACGGTGCCGACCGCACCGGTTGCGCCGACCACGGCCAGCGTGGGACGGCTGCCGGTCGCTGGCGCGGTCATCGACCGGTCCCCGCGTACACGATTGCCTGACTGTCAGGATCGGCGAGTTCGAACGCACTGTGGACGGCTCGGACAGCGACCTGCAGGTCGGTGTCGCGGATGACCACCGAAATCCGAATCTCAGAGGTCGAAATGATCTCCACATTGACCCCGGCATCCGCGAGTGCGCCGAAGAAGCGGGCCGACACCCCCGGGTGCGACTTCATCCCGGCACCGATAAGCGAGACCTTGCCGATGTGATCGTCATACAGGGTCCGTTCGAAGCCGATCTCACCACGGACCTTCTCCAGCGCGGTCAGCGCGGTGCGGCCGTCGGTCTTCGGAAGGGTGAAGGAGATGTCGGTCCGCCCGGTGCCGGCCACCGACCCGACTTGCACGATCATGTCGAGGTTGACGTCCGCGTCGGCGACGGCCCGGAAGACGGCGGCGGCCACGCCGGGCTTGTCCGGGCAGCCGGCCACGGTCACCTTCGCCTCGCTCTGGTCGTGAGCGACCCCACGAATGATGGCCTGTTCCACGAGCTCTGCCTCCGGAATCTCGGTGACCCACGTACCCGGCTTCGAGGAGAACGAGGACCGGACGTGTACGGGGACGGTGTAGCGGCGTGCGTACTCGACACAGCGAAGCATCAGCACCTTGGCTCCGCAGGCCGCCATCTCCATCATTTCCTCGTAGGAAATGCGCTCGATGCGGCGGGCGTCCGGCACGATCCGCGGGTCGGCGGTGAAAACGCCGTCCACATCGGTGTAGATCTCGCAGAAGTCGGCCTGCAGTGCGGCTGCGAGGGCCACAGCGGTTGTATCCGAGCCGCCCCGACCGAGCGTTGTCACGTCCTTCGTATCCTGGCTGACACCCTGGAAACCGGCGACGATCGCAATCGCTCCCGAGTCCAGAGCGTCGCGGATGCGCCCCGGCGTGACATCGATGATGCGGGCCTTGCCGTGCGCCGAAGTCGTGATCACGCCGGCCTGGGAGCCCGTGAACGAGCGTGCCTCGGCGCCCAGGTTCGAGATCGCCATGGCCAGCAGCGCCATTGAGATGCGTTCACCGGCGGTGAGCAGCATGTCAAGCTCGCGGGCCGGCGGAACAGGCGTGACCTGTTCCGCGAGTGCGAGCAGGTCGTCGGTGGTGTCACCCATCGCGCTCACCACGACTACCACGTCGTCGCCGCAACGGCGTTGAGCCACGATCCGCGCGGCGACCCGTTTGATCCGGTCGGCATCCGAGACGGAGGAACCGCCGAACTTCGCCACCACGACCGCCATGCGCTCCAGGTTACTGGGCACTGCGGGGCTGCGAGAAGGGCTGCGGCTACACCGCTTTCTGCCAGGCTACGAGCCGTCCTGCCGGAGCCGAGGGCGGGCTTGTCAGCCGGGGGAATGGGCGCTGTCAGAACGATCCTGAATATCATATTTCGACGACCACGAAAAGAGCCGCTCGCGCTCTGGCCGAAAATCCGCGATCGCGATATTAGGGAGGGCACACGGATGTGCGGGATGTGCATCATCCGCCGGTGTGGTACCGATCACGGTCGAGCCATAGCGGATGAAACATGTATTTCGTGAGTTCATCAGCTGATAACCAGGCATTCCCGGGTATTGTGTACACTGCCATCGTCACGGATGGTGGTCGATGCTCGCCGCCTCGTGCAGGCCCCGTGAGTGTGCAGGCCGAGGTACCGCTATGCTCCGTTCGTCCTACTTGGGGGGGACACCAAGATTGGGACCTACGAAGGGCTTGAAGAGCCAGTGATGATCAAGTATGGCGCGCGGTGGAGTGCGAGCGTGGTGCTCTCCGCCGCTCTCCTCACCGGTGGGCTTGTCGCCTGTAAGCCAGCTGATTCGGGCCTGACGCAACCCGCCCACGGTACGGCGTCCCCGACGGGAAGCCAGCTGCCTCAGACTCCCGCGGGCACCGCAACCACGCCGCCGGCCGTGACGGCTGTCCCGTCTCCGACCGCCACGCGCGGCGCCCAGGCCCCGGCCCCGGCAGTCACGCAGACCCTGCCGGCTCTCCCGGCCGGCGGCGCCGGCATGCCGGTTATACCCTCGGCGCCGGTGCCATTGCGGACGGTCAGAGTGTCAACGGCCCAGCAGCTGACCGCCGCGCTCGCGGCAGCCCAGCCTGGGGACCTCATCGCGCTCGCGGACGGCCAGTACAGCGGACACTTCGTCGCCGACAGGCCGGCGACGGCGAAGGCTCCGATCACGGTGCGTGGCTCGCGCAACGCGGTGATCGACGGTGGTTCGATCGACAGCGGCTATTCGTTCCACCTCGACAACGCCGACTACTGGCGGCTGGAGGGCTTCACGATCCAGAGCGGCCAGAAGGGCGTGATGACCGACCAGACCAACGGGGCGGTCATCTCCGGGCTGCTGGTGCGCAACGTCGGTGACGAGGCCATCCATCTGCGGAACTTCTCCACCGACAATTTCGTCGTGGGATGCGTCGTCAGTGGTACCGGGCGCAAGGAACCGGGCTTCGGAGAGGGCATCTACATCGGCACGGCCAAGTCGAACTGGGAGAAGTTCAGCGGCGGGAAGCCGGACAACTCCGACCGTAACAAGATCATTGGAAACACGATCAGTGGGGTGACCGCGGAGGCGGTTGACATCAAGGAGGCCACGACCGGCGGTCTCCTGGGTAACAACACCTTCAACGGTTCGGCCATCTCCGGCGCCAACTCCGCGGACTCGTGGGTCGATGTGAAGGGCAACGACTGGCTCATCGAGGGCAACAACGGGGTGGACAGTCCTAAGGACGGCATCCAGACCCACGTCATCATCGACGGCTGGGGCACGGGGAACATCATCACCGGGAACAAGCTCGACGTCGACGGCCCCGGCTTCGGCGTCAGCATCGACAAG
>NZ_CAUVXO010000305.1:0-6022 GCF_963555865.1 Protofrankia sp. Cr1 | reverse complement strand
GCGGACACCGCGACTTCACCCGTCACACTTGACGGCCGGTTACTATAGCCAGACACCAGAAACTTCGGGAGGCGCCATGGTCACGCAGGAGCCCGACACCCGTGCCCGTTGCCCCGGTCCCTCCGCGCAGGACTACCTCGCCGCGGACACCCGGCCCGTACCCGACGTCCTGCGGGTGAATGTCAACGAGTACCTCGGCAACGACGACATCGACGTCGAGCGCTACATCTCACCCGCCTGGCACCGCATGGAGGTCGAGAAGCTCTGGCGGCGGGTCTGGCAGTTCGCCTGCCGCGAGGAGAACATCCCCGAGGTCGGCGATCACGAGATCTACGAGATAGCCGACGACTCGCTGCTGATCGTGCGGACCACCCCGACCGAGATCCGGGCCTTCGTGAACGCCTGCCTGCACCGCGGGCGCAAGCTGCGCACCGCAGGCGGGCACGTGCCGGAGTTCCGCTGCCCGTTCCACGGCTTCACCTGGAACATCAACGGCACTCTCAAGAGCATCCCGTGCGCCTGGGACTTCCCCCATGTCGACCCGGCGACGTTCAACCTTCCCGAGGCGAAGGTCGCCACCTGGGGTGGCTTCGTCTTCATCAACATGGATCCCGACTGCGAGCCGTTCGAGACCTTCGCCGGCGACCTGCCGGACCACTTCACCCGCTGGCCGCTTGACGACCGGTACACCTCATTGCACATCGCGAAGATCCTGCCCTGCAACTGGAAGATCGGGCAGGAGGCCTTCATGGAGGCCTTCCATGTGATCAGCACCCATCCGCAGCTGTTGGCCTGGATGGGCGATGCCAACTCGCAGTATGACGTCGTCGCCGGCGCCAACTGGGACCGCACGGTTACGCCGCAGGGCGTACCCAGCCCGCATCTGGCAGGCGGCGTCACCGAGGAGGAGGTCCTGGAGAGCTTCTACTTCTCGCGCGGTTTCTACGCCTCGACCCAGGGGCGGGACCTCGCGCTTTCCGGCGACAAGCTACCGGAGATCCCAGCGGGCAGCACGGCCCGAGCGGTACTCGCCGATCAGATGCGCAACCAACTGAGCGCACTGTCCGGCGAGAGCTACGCGGAAATCACCGACAGCGAACTGTTGGACGCGATCAACTACATTCTCTTTCCGAACTTCCACCCCTGGGCCGGGAAGAAGTCGAACATCATCTACCGGTTCCGGCCCTACGGTAACGACCCCGATCGCTGCATCTCCGAAATCTTCTTCCTGTCCGGATGGCCCAAGGGCACCCCGCGCCCGGCCCCGGCGAAGATCCGATGGGTAGCGGAGGGGGTGGACATGGCCGACGTTTCCGAGCTCGGCCTGCTGGGCCCGGTCTTCGACCAGGACATCGCCAACCTGCCGTTCGTGCAGCAGGGCCTGAAGACGACCCGCAAGCCCGGCATCACCCTCGCGACCTACCAGGAAAGCCGCATCCGGCATTTCCACTATCTGCTCGACACGTGGATGTCGCGCTGAGCGCACAGGTGACGGTCACGCCGTCGGGCATCGTGCTGGCGGTGGCCGAGGCCGAGACCGTCTTCGCCGCCGCTCGCCGGTGCGGCTACTGGTGGCCGACCGTCTGCGATGGCGTCGGTACCTGCCGCACCTGTGTCCTGCAGGTCAGCGCGGGCGCGGAGAACTGCGGTCCGATCGACGACCTTGAGGATGAGGGACTGAGAGCGATCGGTCCGGGAACGAACGGGCGCATCCGGCTGGCCTGTCAGCTGCGCGTGACCGGCCCGGTCGTGGTCGTCAAACGTGGTGTGCGCCGCGCGGAGGAGCTGCGCGGACTGTAGGGCCTCCGTGTCACTGAAGGAGCCGTGAGCGTGTAGTGAGCACAAAACCCTTGAGCGTGACTCATCCGATCAGCAAGCAGGTGTACACGCTGACGGACAGCGGCCTGGTCGAGGTCTACGACCCGACGACCGGCCAGCGCGGCCTGTTCGACTCCGACGGCCGCTGGCAGTCGGGCGAAATCCGCCATGCCGACCTGCAGGTCGCCGGGTGGGTCGGCCGCCGGGCCCGGCTCTCAGACCGGAACACCCCGGCATGAGCGCGGCCGGCCGCCGCACCCGGGTGGTGACACTGGCCCGCCGTCCCGGTCCCGGCGGGCCGACCCCGGACGACTTCGCACTCTGCGAACGGCCCGTGCCCGCGCTGGGCGCGGGCCAGTTGCTCGTGCGCAACGCCTTCATGAGCGTCGACCCGTCGATGCGGGGTCGCCTCGGGGAGACCGAGAAGCACTACACGACCAACTTCGCCGTCGGCGAGCCGTTGGACGGGTCCGCTGTCGGACGGGTCCTGGAAAGCCGCGCTCCGGGTATCGAGGAAGGTGCGTGGGTACGCCACCGACTGGGCTGGCGCGACGTCGCGGTGCTCGACGCGACCCCGGGTGACCCGGCCGCGTTCGCCGTCGTCGACGCCGACCGCGCCGCGCCCTCGACCTGGCTCGGCGTGCTCGGCCAGACCGGCTTCACCGCCTATACCGGACTACTGCGCGCGGGTGAGCTGGCCAAGGGGGACACCGTTTTCGTCTCCGCGGCCGGCGGTGCGGTCGGCAGCGCCGTCGGTCAGATCGCCCGGTTGCTCGGTGCCGCCCGGGTTATCGGTAGCGCGGGCGGTGCGGCCAAGTGCGGGCTGCTCACCACGGAACTCGGGTTCGACGCGGCCGTCGACTACCGCGCCGAACCGGTCGCGACAGGGCTGCGCCACGCCGCGCCGGACGGCATCGACCTGTACTTCGACAACGTCGGCGGCGACCACCTGGTCGCCGCGCTCGACGCACTGCGGGTCGGCGGTCGGGTGGCCCTGTGCGGCATGATCTCCCAGTTCACCTCGCAGACTCCCCGGCCGAGCATCGACCATCTCATCCAGGCCGTGCTGCGGCGAGTGACCCTGCGAGGGTTCATCGTCCGCGACCACGAGGATCTGCGGGCGGAATTCACCGAACGGGTCTCGGGCTGGCTGCGAACCGGTGACCTGGTATCGCGCCAGACGGTCGTGGACGGCCTGGACAACGCGGTCACCGCATTCCTCGGGATGCTGCGGGGTGACAACGTCGGCAAGATGCTCGTCCGCCTCGACCCCGACGTCCACGCCTGATCTGAGCTACCGGCGCCCACGCCTGATCTGGACGCTGAGATACCAGGAGGCTACCTGGCGCCGTAGATCGCTCTGGACAGGCAGCGGTCGAGGACCGTGGCGAACTCCGGGGCGGTCCAGCTCCCCCGGTCGGTCCGGCCGAGGTCGTCGACGCCGAGGTCCTGGACGTCGAATCGGCCGCGGCAGTGCCCCAGGGTGAAATAGCAGACTTCGCCGTCGCCGTGGCGGCGCAGGTAGAGCACCGGCTGGACGTCGTCCGCGGAATCGGCGACATGCCCTTCGGTGAAGCCCCGGCACGGCCCGCGGTACCGGGTGTGCAGCAGCACGTCGAGCGGGGGATGCAGCTCACTGACGTACAGTTCGTCACTGACCTCGAAGGGGTCGATCCCCACCACGAGCGGATGATCCGCCTGGGTGATCTCGACCTGGTAGGGCGCGATCGGCGGGTGGCCGAGGAACTGGCTGCCCAGCACCGTGGCCACCTCCCCGAGCACCCGCGGCGTGGTGAACAGGCGCGGCGTACCCGGCGCGGGCGCATCGATCGCCGAGTTGGTTCCGTGTAACGCCAACCACCGCCCACCACGCGCGACGAAGTCCACCAGAGCCTGCTGCTGCTCAGCGTTGGGACGCCGCTCACAGGTGTAGGTGACAAGCACGTCAGCCGACCCGATCGCATCGGTGCAGGCGTAGTCCTCGAAGACCCGGGTGCGTACCCGCTCGTGTCGCCCGAGGCGTTCAAGAAGCTGCAGCCGCGCGAAATCGAAATCGTGCCAACGCCCGCCGCATACGAGCACGGCGTCAATCCGGCCGGCTGGTCCCGCCATGGGTCGCAACCGCCGGTTCTAGAACTGCACGCGGGTGACGAGCCCGCCGTCCACCACGAGGTTGACGCCGTTGCAGAATCCGGCCCGGGGGCTCGCCAGAAAGGCGACGGCGGCCGCGACATCCTCGGGCTGGCCGTACCGGCCGACCGCTATCTTGGCCAGAACCTCCGCGTAGACCTCCGGCCGGTGCTCGCGGACCTTCTCCCAGTCCCCGCCGGGGAACTCGATCGGCCCGGGGGAAACCGTGTTGACCCGGATCCCCTGCGGCGCGAGGGTCCGCGCGAGCGCCGCGGAATGGTGCAGCACAGCTGCTTTGATGGCCGAATAGGCGTTGGGGGAGGCCGGCCGTACCGTGTCGAACGCGTTCGTCGTGCCGATCGCGATGATCGACCCACCGCCGTCGGCGAGGTGCGGCACGGCCGTCTCGGCCAACCGGACGAACGGCAGCAGGTCCCCGTCCAGGCTGCGTTGCCACTGACCGGCGTCCTTGGCCGGGCCGGCGGACACATTGGACACGACGATGTCCAGCCCGCCCAGTTCCGCCGCAGCGCGGTCGACAAAGGCTGTGAGCGCGTCGACGTCGCTGACGTCAAAGGGCTCGGCGAACACCGTGACGCCGTTGCCGCGCAACTCGGCCGCAGCCTTCTCCAGACCCTCGGCACCGCGTGCGCACAGGGCGAGCGAGCAGCCCTCCTGTGCCAGCGTCGCCGCGATCGCGCGGCCGAGACCTCGGCTGGCCCCTGTCACCAGTGCCCGCCGTCCCGTCAGTCCAAGATCCACGACCTGTCACCTTTCGTCAGCTGTCAGTACGGCTGTCAGTACGGCGCGATGCCGCCGCTGACGGTGATGCACTCGTTGTGCAGGTACGGCACCTCGTCGCTGAGGATCCACGCCGCGGTTGCCGCGATCTCCTCGGGCGTTGCGTACCGGCCGAGCGGTACCGCAGCCTCCATGCCGCTGCGGGCCGTCGCCCCATCGGCACCAACCAGCGCCCCGAGCCCAGCACCGAGCGCATCCATCATGCGGGATTCGACGACACCCGGGGCGAGGGTGTTGACACGGATGCCAGCTCCGGCGACCTCAACAGCCAGGCAACGCGCGATGCCCTGGACGGCGTGTTTGGAGGCGTTGTAGACCGATGTCCCGGCGCTACCCATCAATGCCGCGATGGATGCGGTGAACAGAATCGAACCGCCGTCGCCCTGGGCCGACAGTTGCCGCACCGCGGCCTGCGCCGACAGGAACACGCCGAGCACGTTGACGCCGAAGACCCGGTGGTAGTCCGCCGGGTCGAAGTCCGCCACCGTCCGCACCGCGCATTCCACGCCCGCGTTGGCATGGTAGAGGTCCAGCTTTCCGAAAGCCTGGACAGCCGCGTCGACGCTGGCCTGCGCGCCGAGCGGCGTGGTGATGTCGACGCCGACACCCACGGCGGCACCACCGATGAGTTCCGCGACGGTCTTGGCAGCGTCCGCGTCGAGGTCGGCGACCACGACCAGCGCTCCCTCCGCCGCGAGCCGCCGGCTGACCGCCGACCCGATCACACCGGCGCCGCCCGTGACGACCACCGACTTACCGCGCAGTCCTGCAAGCATTGCGTATCCCGATCCCTCCTCGGGGCGGAGATGGCCGTCCGCCATCCCCGCTCCGAGACTGCGCTACCTGACCGACCGTGCCTGTGTCCGAGCGCTGCGGCTACTGTGCCTGCCAGAGCTTCTTGAAGGCGTCCTGGTAGCCGGGGAAACCGATGTAGTACCCGGTGGAGTCGAGAGAGACCGAGGAGATGTTGTCCTTGGTGATGAGCTGGGTCGGCAGCAGGACCTTGTCCGCCGCGGCCAGATCGTCGCCGTTGAAGTGTCGGGCCATCATGTCCGCGAGGCGCCAGCCGAGGATCGGCGCGGAGAAGCCGGTCCACACGCTTTCGGTGCCGTCCTTGAGCGCCGCCAGGTTGGCCGGACTGGGCGTCTCACCACCGACGTTGACCTTGCCGTTCAGGCCAGCGCCCTTGAGCGCCGCGTCCACGCCCAGGGTCAGGTCACCGAAGGAGAAGATAGCCCAGTTGATCTTTGGGTCCTGCTGGATGGTGCTGACC
>NZ_CAUVXO010000304.1:3132-6656 GCF_963555865.1 Protofrankia sp. Cr1 | reverse complement strand
GGTGACGATCCCTACACCGGCGGCCGGGTGTCCCATCCCGGATTGGCCGGCGGCTCCGCGCCCGGCCCGTAGCCCGGCGCCCACACCGTCCGCAGCGGCTTGCCGTGCGGGCAGACCCCTTCTTCGGGGACCGGCTCGACGCTGCCGGTTGCGTGGAACTGGGCGCCCCGTTGCCGCCGGCATTTGTTGCAGGCGACAAGTTCCAGCATGCGAACCGAATCATCGTCGCTCACTTGGCGACCCGTCCCGTTCCGTCGCATGTTCCGCAGTCTCTCGCCTGGGTGCCGCTGAAGCCGCCGTCTTCGTCCTGCTCGGACCTGTCAAAGACGACCTTGCCGGCACCGTTGCAAGTAGGGCAATCCGCGAACTCGACATCACGGACGTTTTTACCGGCCGTGGCGTCCTTACCGCCGCGTTTGACGCCGTCCCGGCCGGTGCTTGCGCCGCCACCGGTGCTACCCCGCTTGTTCCACGCCATTGTATGCGCCTTCCGCGTCTGTTCCGCTACGGATTCAAGGGTAAACCGGTGATCGCCCGGACGATGTGAGGTCTGGACGATACGGTACGTGGCGACCCCGCTCTCCTTGCATGCGCCGGGCCCCTGCCGCGGTGGAGGAGGGTGCGGCAGGGGCTCGGAGTCTGGTGGGGACGGCTCAGATGCCGAACTCGCCGTCCTTGGCGCAGTCGAGGAACGCCCGCCACTCCTCCTTCGAGAACGGCATCACACCGCCGGAACGGTTGTTCGAGTCGCGCACCAACCAGGCACTCACTCCACGATCACCAATCGCACATGCCCACCGTCAACGATGCCCAGCGGCCCTTCCATGCCCACCCAAAGAGACGCGGGACAGCCCGTTCGTCCCCCGGCTCGAACCGCACCACCCCGTGGAGCACGGGTATCCGCCCGTCCCCACCGTCCCGTCCCGTCATCGGTTGGACGCCGGCCCGGACCCGCGGAGACGACGCGCTCAACACGGAGCCGGGCCGGTTGTGCCATAGGCTTGCGTGCCACCCCGCCGCACCGGAAGACAAGATTCATCATCTGAAAGTCACCTGATCACGCGGTCTGCGAGCGGCTCGCGGATGGATGGAACGCCTGACACGGTAGGCGAGGTTGATATAACTGGACACCCCGGCGGACGTACCGTAAGGGTCGGTCCTGCCACGAGACGTGACCCTGTCTCCCGGCTTGCGCCAAGCGGCACCCACACTGGGAGTTGGCGATAGGTGGCACAGATGCGCATCCCTCGGCCGGGAGCGGCTAGGCGTTGCCGGGCCGGTACACGTCGGCTCGATGTGCGATCCGCAGCAGCGTCACGAGCTTCGCGTCCTCGTCGATCCGGTACAGGACCCGGTAAGGTCCGCGGCGAGCGCTGAACGAACCGGAAAGTTCGCGTTCCAGGGGCTTGCCGACCCGCTGCGGTGCCGCCGCGAGGTCACCGAAGACGAATTCGACGATCGCTGGCACGATGCGCGGCGGGACACGCTGGAGATCTCGCCGTGCGGTGGCAGTAAAGATCACTTCGTAGTTCACTGCGGGCGACTTACCGATCGCGCTTGGGCACGCCGAACTCGCCGCGGATCTGTGTCTCGTCGAAGACCCGTCCGGCGATCGCGTCGGAGTCGGCCTCGGTCAGGGATTCACGGATGCCCGGCTGTGACAGCCAGTACAAGGTCTCCTGGATCGACTCCCACTCATCGACGCCGATCAACACGGCGGCAGGTGAGCCGTTCTTAGTGATCGTCACCTGCTCGCGAGTGATCGAGGTTGCGTCGACCAGCTCGTTCAGCCTGTCCTTGACCTTCGAGATCGGTAGTGTTTGCACGTCGCCATCATAGGCCAGAATTTCGGCTTTCTCTAGGCTTAGATTTGGGCCGACGCTCGACCGGGGCGTCAGCTGGCCGCCGGGGTGGCCCGGGGCTCGGTCAGGCGTCGTCGTCGGGGCTGCTCTGGCCTTTGCGGGCGCCGCGCATGGCCGGGAAGAGGACGACTTCCCGCAGGGTGGACGCGTCGGTGAGCAGGGCGACGAACCGGTCGATACCAAGACCGAGGCCGGACATCGGTGGCATGCCGTATTCCATCGCCTCGATGAAGTCCTCTTCCATCATCATCGTCTCGTCGTCGCCGGCCTCACGCAGCCGGGTCTGTTCCTCTAGCCGTTCCCGCTGCTCGGCCGGGTCGACCAGCTCCGAGTACGCCTTGACGATTTCCCAGCCGTTGACGACGACCTGGAACATGTCGAGCCTGGTCGGGTCGCTGTCGCTGCGCCGGGCGAGCGGGACGAGCTCAGCCGGGTGATGCACCAGGAAACAGGGCTGGACGAGGTCTGGCCGTACGGTCTTCTTGTAGAGCAGATCGACTAGGCCGGCGTAGGAGGCGGCTCCGTCAACCTCCAACCCGAGCCCGGCGACCCGTTCCCGCAGGGTCGGCAGGTCGCGCACGACGGTGAGGTCGATGCCGGTTCGCCGGGCGACCTCGGTCCGGTAGTCCAGTTCCGGCCAGTCGGCACCGAAGTCCAGTTTCACCCCGTCGTAGGTGACCGTGCGGGTACCGAAGACCTCGTCGAGTACGGCGAGGATGAGCGCCCGGACGAATGCCATGTTGTCGCGGTAGTCCCAGTAGGCCGCGTACCACTCCAGCATCGTGAACTCCTGCAGGTGCGAGGAGTCCATGCCTTCGTTGCGGAAGTTGCGGCCCAGCTCGTAGACCCGGTCCAGGGAACCGACGACGACGCGCTTGAGGTAGGTTTCCGGCGAGATCCGCAGGTAGAAGTCCTCGCCGAGCGCGTTGTGCCGGGTGACGAACGGCCGGGCCGCCGCACCGGACGCCGCCTCCTGCAGGACCGGGGTCTCGACTTCGAGAAAGTCGTTGTCGTCGAGGAACCGACGGATCCGCCGGATGATTTTCGCCCGGGTCTGGAACCGGCCCCGGGAGTCGGCGTTGACCAGCAGGTCGAGGTAACGGCGACGGTACCGAGCCTCCACGTTGGAGATGCCCTGCCACTTGTCCGGCAACGCGCGGACCGTCCGGTTCAAAACGGTGAGTTCGGATACCGCTACGGTGCGCTCGCCACGGCGGGTGGTGTAAAGACTGCCGGCGACCCCGACGAAGTCGCCGATCTTCACGGCCCGGGACCACTCCTTGACGACTTCCGCGCCCAGATCGTCCCGGGACAGCGAAATCTGGAGCCGGCCGCTGCGGTCCTGCAGGTGCCCGAAGATAAGCCCCCCCATCCGGCGCCACAGGACGACCCGGCCGGCGAGACGGACGGCCGTCCCGTCCGGTGCGGCCTCGACGTCGGCGGCGACGGTGTCAGCGCGGTAACCGGACCGGGGCCCCATTGCTCCGGACTCCTGCGTCGACATCAACACACCCTCTTAGAGCGACCGGCACCCGGGTGGCCGTACGGTGACAAAACCTCGGCGAACGGGCCAACTGCAACCGACCGTCATCCCGGTGACGGCTACACCAGCCTACCGGCCCAGGCGCAGCTGGCCCCGACGGCCCGACGGCCCGACGGCCC
>NZ_CAUVXO010000304.1:0-2525 GCF_963555865.1 Protofrankia sp. Cr1 | reverse complement strand
TGGGCAATCGGCCAGTTGGGCGCTGCGGGTGTCGTCAGTGCCGGCGGTTCGATTTCGTCCTCGCCACACCGTCCTCGCCACCCGTGTTCACCTGTTGTAGAGGTTGTGGTTACACAGAGGTGGGATTCCGGTTTATCGGTCGCTGTAGCTGGAACGACTCGCGGGAGGCGACGCTGCTCCACTTGATCTCCTGACGTGTTGGAGGTAGATCGTGCCCGACAACGTGCTCCCCACCTGGCTTGACAACGTCCGTACCCGGCGGGGTGCCAGCGCTACGGTTGGCAGCGGTGCTCCCGGTGCGGGAAGCGACGGGACGCGGGCAGCGCGCCCTCGCATCGTCGTGGTCGGCAGTGGCTTCGCGGGCTTGTCCGTGCTGCGGCAGCTGGAGCGGCGACTGCCCGTGGACGCCGCTGAGCTCGTCGTCGTGTCCCCGGTCGACCATCTTCTCTACACGTCGCTGTTGCCCCAGGTGGCGACCGCCGAGGCCGAGCCGCGTCATCTGGCGGTGTCCATCAGGGCAATGCTGCGGCGGGCCACACTGACGCTCGGCCACGTGGTCGGGGTCGATTTTCCGAACCGTACGATCACGATCCGCCAGTCAGACGGCACCCACGCGACGATGGGCTGGGACCGCCTTGTACTGACGCCCGGGGCGGTGACGCGCACATTCGACATCCCGGGCCTGACCGATCACGCGCTCGGTCTGAAGAACCTGGCGGAAGCCGTCTACCTACGCGATCATGTGCTGCACCAGTTCGAGTATGCCGACGCCTCCGACGATCCGGCGGTGCGCCGGGCGCGGTGCACCTTCGTGGTCGTCGGAGCCGGGTACACCGGGACCGAGCTCGCCGCTCAGATGATGCAGTTCAGCAGGCGGGCGGTGGGTCAGTACCCACGCCTGACCGCGCGCGACATCCGCTGGATTCTCCTCGATCTGGCACCGCGGGTGCTGCCCGAGCTGGGCGAGGCACTCAGTAAGGGAGCGGCACGGGTCCTTGCCAAGCGGGGGGTCGAGGTGCGGCTGCGGACGTCCATCTCGGAGGTGAGCGCCGACAGCGTCCGGTTCACCGACGGCGAGAGCGTTGCGGCCCACACTCTCGTCTGGTGCGCTGGGGTGGCTCCCAGCCCGCTGATATCCACGCTGGGCCTGCCGACCCAGCATGGTCGCCTAGTGGTGGACGCCCGCTTCCAGGTGCCTGATGTCGCGGGGGTGTTCGCTCTCGGGGACGCCGCGGCCGTGCCCGACGTGACCCAGGGCTGTCAGCCGGCGGGGCAGACCGCCCAACACGCCATCCGCCAGGGAGTTGCCGCCGGGCGCAGCATCGCCGCCTCGCTCGGTCACGGGACGGCGAAGCCCTACCGGCACCGTAACCTCGGTTTCGTCGTCGACCTCGGCGGGACCGACGCCGTGGCCGATCCGTTCGGAATCGCGATGTCCGGGGTGCCTGCCGCGGTGGCGACCCGCGCATACCACCTGTGGGCGCTACCCTGCCTGACCAACAAGACGCGGGTCGCGACGGACTGGCTCCTCGACACGTTCACCCCACGCCAGATCGTCCGGCTCGGATTCCTGCCGCCGGCCAAGTCCTCGATCAATGCCGCCGAGCAGATCGACATCTACCATGACCGGCCAGCTGCGACCGGCGGGTGATGACCGCTGCCTGCTCCGCGTGGGTCACGGTGTGGGTGGATCACGGTGTGGGTGGGCCACCGGGCTCGGCCTGCTCGGCCAGGAACCGTTCCAACGCGGCACCGAGCTCATCGGCTGTGGGCAGTGGCCCGGTCGTAGCCGCCGGTAGGTTCGTGCTCTCGCGGCCGCGCATGAACGCGTCGTACTGTTCCTCGAGCGCTTGGACGAGTGCGGCGGCTTCACCCCCGTCCTCCAGCTGCTGGTTGACGTTGTCGCGGACGGCCGCTGCCGCCGTGCGCAACTCGTCCAGCGGCAGGAGCAGACCGGTCGCCTTGGACACCGCCGTGAGCAGCGTCTCGGCGGCATCGGGATAGTCGGTCTGAGAAAGATAGTGCGGGACGTGGGCGGCGAAACCCATCGCGTCGCGGCCGTCGCGTCCCAGCTCGTACTCCAACAGGTGGCCGGCGCTGCCCGGTACCTGTACCCGTCGCAGCCATGGCTCGTACCCGGTGACCAGGCCCGGTCGGGTCGCGTGGGCGGTGAGCCCGCATGGGCGCGTGTGCGGGATGGCCATCGGGATCGCGTTGAGGCCCACCGTCACCTGGATGCCCAGGCGCGTCATGACGGTGCGCACCGCGGCGGTGAACCGTTTCCACTGCAGGTCGGGCTCTGGACCGCACAGCAGCAGGAACGCGGTGCCGGCACTGTCGTTCAGCGCATACAGCCCGAGCACGGGTTCTTCGTAGTGTTCCCAGTGGTCCTCAACGAAGATCATGGCGGGTCGTCGGGACCGGTAGTCGAGCAGCTGGTCCACATCGAAGGTCACGACCAGCCGGTGCTCCAGAGCGCTCAGTAGATGTTGGCCGGCGAGGCGAACCGCCCCACCGGCGTCGAC
>NZ_CAUVXO010000303.1:4277-7066 GCF_963555865.1 Protofrankia sp. Cr1 | reverse complement strand
TGACCCGGCCGGGTGGACGCCTGGTCGTCTGCGAGTTCAGCCGACCCACCTGGGCGCCGTGGCGCACGGTCTACCTGGAGTACCTGATGCGCACGCTGCCCGGGCTCGCCCGCGCGGTCAGCAGCAGTCCGGACTCCTACATCTACCTGGCCGAGTCGATCCGCGCCTGGCCGGACCAGCCGGCCCTGGCCGCGCGCATCGCCGGAGCCGGCTGGACCCGGGTCGGCTGGCGCAACCTCACCGGCGGCATCGTGGCACTGCACCGCGCCACCCGCCCATCCTGACCCGGTATCGCGGGTATCGCGGGTATCGCGGGTACCGGGTTACCGGGGTGACCTCGGCGCTCCGGGTGGCCAGGCTTGGTGATCAGGCTGGGATGTGGGCGTCCAGCCAGGCCAGCGTGCGGGCCCAGGCATCCGCGGCGGCGATGGCGTTGTATCCCGCGGGCCGTTCGTCGCAGTGGAACGCGTGCCCCACGCCCGGGTAGCGGACGATTTCAGTCGGCACGGCGGCGTCCCCGGTGGCCGATCGCATGGCTTCGACGTGTTCCACCGGGATGCTCTGGTCGAGGTCGCCGAAAAGACCCAACCACGGTGCCTGGAGGCGGGCCGCCACCTCGACCAGGGGCGCCTCGCCGAACCGGCCCTGGACGAGCCCGCCGCCGTAGAAGCTGACAGCGGCCCCGAGCGGTCGGTGCGCGGCGGCGATCGTCGCCACTGTCCCGCCCATGCAGAAACCGACCACCGCGATGCGGTCGATCGCGGTTCCCTCGTCGGCGAGCAACTCCATACTCGCGTCGACGTCATCGAGGATCTCAAGGCTGTTGAGCGCCTGCGTGGTCGATCGGATGGTGGCGATATCGGTGTCGTAGGCGAAGACCGGTGACCCCGCCCGGTGGTAGAAGGCCGGCGCGATGGCACGCCAGCCGACGGCGGCGAAACGCTCGCACACGGCCGTGATGTACCCGGTGAGTCCGAAGGCCTCCTGGGCGACGATGACACCGCCGCGGGGCACGTCGGCCGGATGCGCGACGACAGCATCCATGGGTCCGTCCGCCGTGGACAGTGTGACGGTCTCGACGCTCATCCCGTGCTCCTGTCCGGTCGAGTGTCCGGTCGCGCCCCGGGTGCTGCGGGGCGGGGATCACAGCCCCTGATCCGGTACATCATCCCCACTCACCTTACGGCCATGGTGATCCATTTGCTGGGGTTCGGACCCGCGGTTCGTCGCTGCACGCGACGCGGGCCTGTTCGCGATCCCGGCACCTGTGCCAACCGCGGGCGCAGGGCCTAGACTCGCCGTTGCGCTCGTGAAAACGTTCACGAGCGGCGGAAGTATGGCGAGTGGGAATACCCCGGCGATCCGGAGCGGTGCGTGATCATGACAGCGGTCGAGGCCGAGCACGCCGATGTCATCGTTGTCGGTGCTGGACCAGGCGGGTCGGCGGCTGCGTATCACCTGGCCCGCACCGGGCTGGAGGTCGTCCTGCTGGAGAAGACGAGCTTCCCGCGGGAGAAGGTCTGCGGTGACGGGCTCACTCCCCGGGCCGTTCGCAGCCTGATCGAGATGGGTATCGACACCAGCAGCGATCCGGCCGGGTCGATCCGGCCGGGCTTGGTCCGGCCGGGGTCGATCGGGAGGTACCCCGGGGTGCCCAGATCTCCGGGTCGGTCCAGCAGGGCTCCGGGTGGGTCCGAAACCGCGGCCTGCGGATCGTCGGCGGCCGCGTGCGACTCGAACTGCCGTGGCCCGAGCTGGCGAACTGGCCGGACTACGGCCTGGTCCGTCCCCGGCTCGACTTCGACGAGCTGCTCGTCCGGCATGCCGAGAAGGCAGGCGCACGGCTGCGGGAGGAAACCGCGGTCACCGGCCCGGTGCTCGACGAGCGCACCGGTCGGGTTGTCGGAGTCCACGCGAAGGCTGGCCGTGGCCGCGAACCGGTCGAGTTCCGCGCTCCGCTGGTGATCGCAGCTGACGGCAACAGCGCGCGGATGGCCCTCTCGCTCGGCATCGGCCGCCGTGATGATCGTCCGCTCGGCGTTGCGGTGCGCCGGTACTACCGCAGCCCCCGCACCCACGACGACTTCCTGGAGTCCCACCTGGAACTGTGGGAGGGCGCACCGGGGGCCTCCCGACTGCTTCCCGGCTACGGTTGGATCTTCGGTGTCGGCGACGGAACGAGCAATGTCGGCCTCGGGCTGCTGAACACCACCAGTGCCTTCCAGAACACCGACTACAAGGACCTACTCCGGCGTTGGCTCGGCGGTCTCCCACCGGAGTGGGGCTACACCGAGGAGAACGCCACCGGTCCGGTCCGCGGTGGCGCGCTGCCGATGGCCTTCAACCGCACGCCGCACTATCGCGACGGTCTCATGCTCGTCGGGGACGCGGGTGGTGCGATCAATCCCTTCAACGGCGAGGGCATCGCCTACGCCATGGAGTCCGGACGTCTCGCGGCCGAGGTGGCCGTGCAGGCGATGGCCCGCGCGTCCGGGCCGTCGCGGGAACGGGCGCTGCAGGCATACCCGCACCTTCTCCGCCAGCGCTACGGTGGCTACTACACCCTCGGTCGGGTGTTCGTCCAGTTGATCGGAAACCCGGCCGTGATGCGGACGGCAACCCGGTACGGGCTGCCTCGGCCGACGCTCATGCGTTTCACGCTGAAGCTGCTGGCGAATCTCACCGACCCGCGGGGAGGTGATGCGCTGGACCGTCTGATCAACGCGATGACCAGAGTCGCGCCCGCGACCTGAGTGCCCAAACGTGCGTCGCCGGACGTCACCCGCTGG
>NZ_CAUVXO010000303.1:1680-3597 GCF_963555865.1 Protofrankia sp. Cr1 | reverse complement strand
GCCGGACGTCACCCGCTGAATGCCGCTGGACGTCACCCGCTGAATGCCGCCGGACATCACCAGCCGGGTCGGGGTAAACCGGCCGCAACTCCCGGATCGGGCGTCGCGTAGGCTCCCGGGCGCGATCCGACCAGCGAACCCCGGGTCGCCTGCAACTGATCGTCAACGGCACACCGCCACTGCCACATCCCGCACCGGACCTGCAGAGAGGAGCTCGGCATGCTGTCGAACTACGTGCCGATCCTCGTACTTTTAGTGATCGCGGCAGCGTTCGCGATCGGATCTGTGATCATGGGGTCGCTGGTCGGCCCGAAGAGGTACAACCGCGCCAAGCTCGACGCATACGAGTGCGGAATCGAGCCGTCGCCCGAGCCGGTCGGCCCACACCGCTTCCCGGTGAAGTTCTATCTGACCGCGATGCTGTTCATCGTCTTCGACATCGAGATCATCTTCTTGTATCCGTGGGCGGTCGCCTTCGGGAGCCTGGGGATTTTCGGGCTGGTCGAGATGGTGTTGTTCATCGCGACCGTATTCGTCGCCTATGCGTACGTGTGGCGACGCGGAGGCCTCGAATGGGACTAGAAGAGAAGTTGCCCGGTGGCCTGCTGCTCACGACCGTGGAGAAGATGGCCAACTGGTCACGGCGGTCCTCGCTGTGGCCGGCCACGTTCGGCCTGGCATGCTGCGCCATCGAGATGATGTCGACCGGCGCAGGTCGTTACGACCTCGCCCGGTTCGGTATGGAGGTGTTCCGGGCCAGCCCGCGCCAGGCCGACCTTATGATCGTTGCGGGTCGGGTCAGCCAGAAGATGGCTCCGGTGCTGCGCCAGATCTACGACCAGATGCCCGAACCCAAGTGGGTGCTGTCGATGGGCGTGTGCGCAAGCAGCGGCGGGATGTTCAACAACTACGCCATCGTTCAGGGTGTGGACCACATCGTCCCGGTGGACATGTATCTCCCAGGCTGCCCGCCGCGGCCGGAAATGCTCATGGACGCGATCCTCAAGCTGCACGAGAAGATTCTCGCCGGCACGGTGACGGGTAAGCTCGAATACACTACGGTCGGCCACTCGCCCTATCCGAAGCCGATCGAGGTGGCAACCGCGCGGGCCGGTCTGCCGGCTGGGGCGCTGGAAACCGACACGCTGTCGGTCAACGACCGCAAGCGGTTCCGCCTTCCCGCCGGTGCCCCGGTCCCGACCGGAGCCGGTGCGGTCGAACCGTCGCTCGACACGCGCCGACCTGCCGCGATCGCTCCCGGTTCGGTGTTCGGCCGGATCAAGCGTCCGGTGGCTGCACCGGAGCACGGGGACAGGGCATGAGCGACGTCATGGCGTCTTCGGGAAAGGGCGGACCGCGTCGGCGCGACGCCTTCGGTGCGTCCGGTTCCGGCGACACCTCCGGTTTCGGCGGCCTCGTGGAGAAACCCTCTGCTCCGGCCTCGACCGCACGACCGTTTGGCGACCCTGACGCCGACGCTGTCTACGACGCCCTGGAGCGCTCCTTCCCGCAGCTCGGCGAGGCGCTCGAACGCGTGGTGGTCGAACGCGGCGAGTTGACCCTGCACGTGCGGCGCGACTACCTGCTCGCGGTCGCGCAGACGCTGCGGGATGATCCGGGTCTGCGTTTTGAACTGCTGTCCGCGGTTTCCGGGGTGGACTACCCCGACGACCCGAGCGGCCGGCGGCTGCACGCCGTGTACCACCTGCTGTCGATGACCTGGCGTCGCCGCATCCGCGTCGAGGTCGCGCTCGCCGACGACGACCCCACCGTCCCGAGCGTCATGGGTGTCTGGCCTACCGCGGACTGGCACGAGCGGGAGACCTACGACTTCTTCGGCATCGTCTTCTCCGGCCGCGACAGCCTTACCAGGATCATGATGCCGGATGACTGGTCCGGTCACCCACAGCGTAAGGA
>NZ_CAUVXO010000303.1:0-1356 GCF_963555865.1 Protofrankia sp. Cr1 | reverse complement strand
GTCCCAGTCTGTGTCGTTCTTACCAACGAGGTTCGTTATGACCACCCACGCCTCCGAGACGTCCAGCACGTCCAGCAGGTCCAGCAGGTCCAGCCCGTTCGCGGGACCGCCGGTCGACGATGTTCCCGCTGACGTTCCTGCCGATGTGCCCGCGGCTGATGCGTCCGCGGCCGCCTATGAGGCCGGCTTCACCGAATCGGCAGACGGGCGGATATACACGGTCACTGGCGGTGACTGGGAGCAGGTGCTCGGCGGCGGTGAGGACTACACCGAGCGGCTCACCGTCAACATGGGTCCGCAGCATCCATCCACTCACGGGGTGCTGCGCCTTGTCCTGGAGATCGAGGGCGAGACGGTCGTCCAGACCCGGGTCGTGATCGGTTACCTGCATACCGGGATCGAGAAGAGCTGCGAGTTCCGCACCTGGACGCAGGCGGTCACCTTCCTCACCCGGGCCGACTACCTCTCGCCGCTGTACAACGAGACGGCCTACTGCCTGGCGGTGGAGAAGCTGCTCGGTGTCACCGAGGAGGTCCCCGAGCGGGCGACCGTCATCCGGGTGCTGGTGATGGAACTCCAGCGGATCGCCTCCCACCTGGTGTGGCTCGCCACCGGAGCGATGGAGATCGGCGCCACCACGGGGATGATTTTCGGGTTCCGGGAGCGCGAGAAGATCCTGGATCTCCTGGAGACGATAACCGGTCTGCGGATGAACCACGCCTACATCCGACCCGGCGGACTGGCCCAGGACCTTCCCGACGGGGTTGAGCGCGATATCCGTGTCTTCCTCGACGACATGCCGAAACGGATCAAGGAATACCACGCGCTGCTGTCCGGGCAGCCGATCTGGAAGGGCCGCATGGTCGATGTCAACTACATCGATGCGGCCAGCTGTATCGCGCTCGGCGTGACCGGACCGGTGCTGCGTGCGGCCGGTCTGGCCTGGGACCTGCGCAAGACCATGCCGTACTGCGGTTACGAGACGTACGACTTCGACGTCCCCATTCTGTTGGAGGCCGACTCCTACGCCCGCTACCTCGTGCGGCTGGAGGAGATGGGCGAATCGATGAAGATCATCGAACAGTGCCTGGGTCGGCTGCGTCCCGGTCCGGTGATGATCGCAGACAAGAAGATCGCCTGGCCGGCGCAGCTGTCCATCGGCACCGACGGGATGGGTAACTCGCTCGATCACATCCGAACGATCATGGGTACCTCGATGGAAGCTCTGATCCACCACTTCAAGCTGGTCACCGAGGGCTTCCGGGTCCCGGCCGGGCAGGTGTACACGGCTGTGGAGTCACCCCGCGGCGAGCTGGGCTATCACGTCGTCAGCGGCGGCGGCACCAGGCCCTACCG
>NZ_CAUVXO010000302.1:0-6095 GCF_963555865.1 Protofrankia sp. Cr1 | reverse complement strand
GAAGGAGACCTACCGGCTCGTCACCACCGTCCTGGACCCCGACGCCGCGCCCGCCGCCGAACTCGCCGCCCTCTACAGCGACCGGTGGGAAGCCGAGACCCTCCTCGACGAGATCAAAGTCCACCAGCAGGACGGCCGGCTGGTCCTGCGGTCCCGCGCCCCCGACCGGGTCGAACAGGAACTCTGGGGCGTCCTGCTGCTGCACCGGGCGTTACGGAAGCTGATCCACGACACCGCGCTACGCGAAGGAGTCGACCCCGACCGGCTCTCGTTCACCCACACCGTCAGCATCGTCCGCCGCTAGGTCGTGCGCCGGGCGATTCTCCCCTCCGCCGGACCGCCCGGATCCTCGCCGCGGTGACCGCTGAGATCGCCGAACACGTCCTACCGAAACGCGCCCGTTCCAATCCCCGCGTCGTCCGCCGCACCACACGCACCCCGTTCCCCGCCAAGAAGCCGGTCGACAAGCACCTCACCGGACCGCCACCCACCGTCGTCACAGTCCTGATTCGAACCTAAGTTCCTGGTATTGGGCCGGGCCGTCAAGACGATCGCTGCCGCCACGACCTGAACCGGTCCCGCTTCCTTGGACAGCGAACTTGAGGTATTTAACTACAGATCCTTACGCCACAGCGCCCTCAACCTCGTCACGGTCCGTAACAGTTAGGCGAAGTAGTGGCTCGTTGCTGGGAATAGCTCATTCGTCGCGGAGCATCTGAGCGACAAAGTGTGCGCGACTCGGTGAGTTCACCTTGTTGAGCACGGCCGAGACGTGTCGCTTGGCGCTGTGCAACGAGATCCCCACCCTGTCGGCGATCTGCCGATTACTGAGTCCCTCCAAGAGTAAGGCGACGACGTCGCGCTCGCGAGGGTTGAAATAGGGACGGTGATGCGATCGTGATGTCTCGCCCGATCGGGCACGGTCGAGGAGGTAGCTCGTGATCGGCAGGGGCATGGGTACAACTCCGCCCATCAGGGCCAGCAGCGTGCTATCCAGCGTCGCCTCCGTGAGGTCGTGCACCATGATGTAGCCGTCTACGTGCGTCCTAGCGGTCATGGCAAGGTACCCGGGGTCGGCCTTAGCGACCAATTTTAGTATACGGCTCGTAGGGAATTTGATCCGGACCTGGTCGGCGATATCGTCGGGACCGCAACAGCTGGCGATGATGACATCGGGGTTCCATTCGCCACCGCGCACCTCAAGTGCAACGAGCAATTCCTCCATACTGCGATGACATTCGAGAGTGGTGATCCCCTGGAGTCTTCGGAGCATGCTCTCCAATCCACGGCGGTGGACTTCCAGTAGCTCCAACACAGCGACATCCATTTCCCTTGGCCTCCTGCACTCCGTAATCCACCTGGCTGAGACTTGAAATCGTTGAAGTGTTTCACCTCCCCCAGACCGGCCTCAGAGAGCTTCGACGGCTGGGGTTCTCGCGGAAAAGCCGCTGGGGACCACCGGTAGGCGTCGAAGAGATCCGAGCGGGCGAATATCCCGTCGCTGCCGACCTTGGTGGATCGGACTGCCCGGGTGCGGGCTCCGACGGCGTGGCCAAGGCCGCGGAAGCAGGGGCCGCACTCGGCGGACAGTTCGGCCTCGTCGAAGTAGGCGATCCACGCGGGGTCGTCGCCGGGGTCGGGGCGGGAGAAGGCCTTCTCGACGGCCGTCAGGGAGGCGTCACAGGCGGGGGCGTCTTCGCGGCTGGGGGCCCCGCGGGCACCTGTCGCGTAGAACTGCGCGGTCATCGTCCCCGTGGCCACCCCTTTCGTGCGGACGACGGCGCTCCGGGCGAGGCAGGCGGCCTGGCGGAGTAAATGAGGAATGTGGCCTGCTGGCTCATCACGGATGGTGCGCTTCCGCCGAGCCTGCGGTCGTCGCCGTTCACGGCGCGGTGTAGGGCCTAAACGAGGTCGCGTTGTGCAATGCCATGGGCTCCGGCGTCGGAGGCCATCCCGCCGGCCGACAGCATGGACTCGGCGGCCGTGCGGCAAGGCGGCGACGTCGCCGGACAGAAGGCCGATCAGGCCGTGGCGGGCGTGGCCACCACCGTGGCGGTTGTCCAGGTCGGCGAACAGCGCGGTTGTCGCAGGCACGGCGGTGATGTCGGGGGCCCCGACCATACGGCCGGCGGCGGATTGACGGCGAGCGCAGGGGCGGGTGCGCAGCAGCCAGTCCAGCGCCATTTCCGGCCACAACGCCAGGTCGTGCGCGGTCTGCTCGGCTGATTCAGGTCGGCGCTCGGCCTGGCGGACAGGGAGTAGACCCGTGTCGTCGACGCCGGGACGTGTGGCGGGCGTCTCAGGCAACGTCGAAGCCGGGCGGGATGGTACGGCGGCTTCGGCCTGGTCGGGCTCGGCGAGTCCGAGACGTCGGGGCGGAATGCCCAGACCGCTCGCGAAGCGGTCGAACGGCACGAGAGCTTCCACCCGGGGTTCGCCCGGCACGAGGGCGTTGAGGGGTGGGCTCGCCGACTCCGATCACGCGGACGAGCTGGGTCTGTGGGGCGCCGGTCCACCACCGGTAGGTCGCGAGAACCTCGCCCGTGTCGCGCTCCGGCAGGGCAGTCGCCATCTCGTGGCGGTCCCAGAGCTCAGATGGGGTGGTCGGCACGACGCTGCGTGGAGTCATGATCAAGGCTCCTCAGGATAACGGCGGTCCGCTGTACCTGGGCTTGTGCGGGTGGTGACATTCTCCCCTCTTTTGTTGCCATCCGTCTACGTGTTACCGGTTACCGGTCACCGGACGGCGCGAGGCTGCCGGCCGGCCCCGCCGCGCCGACCACGGCGCCCGGGCGCGGCGGGGCCGCCAACCGGGACGGCGAGCAGCGCGGAGGGCACGGGACGGGACGGAGAACTCGCGGACGGCGCGGACCACGGCGGCCGTGAATCGGCGGAGGTGGCGACGCCGTGGGCCGGCGACGACTGGGCGCTCGTCGTCGGGTCGGGTTCGGACCGGCGCTGTTCGGAGCTGATCCGGGACCGGCCGACGATCGATGTGGACTCTACCGACGTGAAGGTCCACGGCCGGACCAAGCGGGGTGTGGCCTACACCTACGAAGGAAAAAGGCCGGGCGGCCGTTGCTGGCAAGCTGGGCGCGGACCGGGCTGGTTCTGGCCGCCGACCTTCTGTTCGGGGACTAGGACGTCGGCCCGCGCTGCGCCAGCCTGCTCGGCCGTGGGCTGGCACACCGGCTGCGATGTGCATGCCGCCGCTGGTGCGGGCCCGCTTCCGGGTTCTTCACCGGGGAGCTCGCCCTCGCCGCGGTCCTCGCCGCAAAGGACCAGGCCGCAAGTGCTGGCGAATCTAGGTCTGACGGCGGGTTGCACGTTGGTCCGCGCCATTGTCCGCGCTTTCGTGCGGCATTTCTTTCGCACCTTCGAGGCTTGCCTGCAGCGGTGTGATCTCGCGAATATTCACCGGTTCACTGGCGGCACGGCAAACAAGGCGACTAAAGTCCTTAGGTGGATTATGAAAAATCTTGGTATATCGGCTCGTTGACCAGGGGTTTCGCCGCACCCAGAACGTGGACCGTCAATAGATATTGACATTTTCCCTTGGGGTGGTAGACGATGTTGTTGTGTCGAATCTCGTGCCGACTGGCGTATCTGTCCTGGACATTGATCCGTTCGCCGAGGATTTCCAGCGCAATCCCGACACGTTCCATGAGCGGCTCCGGGAGGCCGGCCCGGTGGTCTTCCTGGAGCGTTACCGCGTGTGGGCGGTGGCCCGGTACGCCGAGGTCCACGAGGTGTTGCGCGACCATGAGAGGTTCTGTTCGGCCGCAGGGGTCGGGCTCGCCAACTTCTGGCATGAGGAGCCGTGGCGGCCCCCAAGCCTGCTGGTGGAGGCGGACCCGCCGGCACACGCCCGGCCACGGCGGATCACCGCGAGGGTGCTGTCGCCACGGGCGATCGAACGGTTGCGGCCGGAGCTCGAGCGGCACGCCGAGGAACTGGTGATGGAGGTCATGGCGAGCGGGCGGTTCGACGGGGTTACCGATCTGGCGAAACCGTACCTGGTGCGGGCGTTCCCGGACGCTTTCGGGCTGGAGCCGGCGGGGGGGGAGAAGCTGCTCCGGTACGGGGACATGGCGTTCAACCTGTTCGGCCCGCGTAATCGGCTCTCCCAGGAGGCGATGGCTGCGGGCATGCCGATTCACGAGTGGTTCGCCGAGCAGTGCGAACGAGATTCGATGGCCGCCGGCGGGCTGGGCGCGGCCGTGTACGCCGCCGTCGACCGTGGTGAGGCCACCGAGGACGAGGCGGGTATGTTGGTGCGCGCGCTGATATCGGCGGGCCTCGACTCCACCATAGATGCCATCGTCTGGACGCTATATCTGCTCGCCACCCATTCCAGGGAATGGGCGGCGTTGCGGGACGACCCTACGCTGGCCCGGCCGGCCTTCGAGGAAGCCTTGCGGTACTACTCTCCCGTACAGCATTACTTCCGTACCACCACCCGCGAAGTGCGGCTGGCCGACACAGTGATCCCGGCCCAGGAAAAGGTCATGTGCTTTGTCGGCGCCGCCAACCGCGACCCTCGCGAATGGGATGACCCCGACCGCATCGACATTCGGCGAAGCGCCGCGACCCATCTGGCCTTCGGTTCGGGCATCCACGCCTGCGTGGGCGCGGCGTTCGCCCGGCTCGAGGCGGAGAGCCTGCTCAACGCGCTGGCCCGGCAGGCCCGCACCCTTGAACTGGCCGGCCCGCCACACCCACGCCTCCACAACGTACTCAGGGCCCTGGCCCACCTGCCCCTACAGGTCCGTACCGCGTGAGGCGAACGGTCCGGCGATCCGGCGGTGTCGTGCGGGAGCTCAGGACGTAGAGCTCATCGAACGAGGTAATGCCTGTGACGCTGCGCCCGCCTCAGCCAGAAGACCAGACCGACTACATGCGGCAGATGAGTGCATTGTCGCCCGACGTTCGGGGTGAGGACGGCGGCGTCGCTGTCGGCGAGGCGGGCGCGGCTGGGGGTTCCTCATCGACAGTGCCAACTCAGCCGGGCGCAGCTGGTAGGCCTTCTGGTCCATCAGGAACCCGTCGACCAGGGCCAGACCGTGCTCCGTCTGCGGCAGGAACGTCTTGCGAATCACCGCTTCCAGGAACAGCCGACCCCTGCGATGGTTGGGCGAGCCGTCCGCGGCCAGCACCGTCTTCCAAAGATCAAGAACCTGGATCCTGTCGGGCTTCTCCAGCTCCTCAAAGAACACCGCGTCTATGCCCCGCACGAACGGCGAGACGCCGGTGACCTCGAGCATCCACCCGTCACGCGCCGTGCGATGCATACCCCGTACCAGCCACAGCTCGTCGCGGACGAGAATCTGGCTACCGGGCGGGAATCCCGACGTCTCTTCCTCACCGGACGCGGCCGTCTCGGCGAGCTCCACCGGGCTAGCCTCGAGGCCCTCAGTCACCGTCCAGAGTTGGCCACCTGTGACCCCGGACGGCACGCTCACACCCGCCCCGGTCCTCCCCGCATTCCCCCGCCCCGTCCGTCCCACCCGCCGCATTACCGGCGGGAGCCGACCAATTGGGAACTCACCGCGTATTGAGCACGCAGCCGATCCGCCACCTCCCACGGGTACCGTTGCCGACCCGCGGAACCTCGGACCGGCCCGGGGGCAGGGCTGCGGACGTGGGTGTGGATCGCGGCCGGAGTGGCGCACCACCCGCGCAGACTGCCGTTCAGCTGATTCCTTCCGCGGCTAGATCAAGAGACCTCGCTGGATTTTGGCTGTCCTGGCGTGTTAATGAGTTGTTGGCCGTCGATCAATCTGCTCGGCCGGTGGAGGGTCCCAGCTGGCTTCGCCGGGTGGGTTCTGGATCTGGCTACGATCTTGTGATCGGGCCTGGCCATTGGTACCCGCGATGGCTGGTGGATGCCGCGAACCGCCAACGTCCGGTTGGTGGTCGACGACCCTGTCCTGAAGAATGACAGGACGGCTACCGTTGCGATGGTCCGGTACCTCCCCGCGCCGCCTACCGGTCATCGGGTGCACCGCTGCGACGGGCATCGAACCCGTCAGGGGAAGGACGAGCAGTCCATGAACCTTAATGCCCAGTTCGACGACCATCGGTGGATGACGCGT
>NZ_CAUVXO010000301.1:5929-6781 GCF_963555865.1 Protofrankia sp. Cr1 | reverse complement strand
CGATGTCAGCTGCATCGACGGCCCGATGCCGAGTTCACGCTGGAGCAGGTCGACGTAGGAACGGTAGGTGCGCAGCGCCTCGTGCGCGTTCCCTTCGGCGAGATGGACGCGGATGAGCGTCCGGTGTGCGCTCTCCCGCAGCGGATCGGCGCGGATCGCCCCGTAGGCGGCATCCGTCGCCGCGCCGAACCGGCCGGCGTCCAACAGTCGGTCGGCGAGGGACTCCAGCGCATGCAGGGTGAGCTGGCGGAGCCGTTCCCGCTCGAAAACGACCCAGTCGTCATACCAACCCGGCAGCAGCACCCCGAGCAGCGGCTGCGGGCGCAGCGGGTGTCCGTCGCACCGGTCGGCCGGTTCCAGTAGCCGCCGCGCATAGGCGATCGTCTCGTCGGTGTCCGTCCGTACCGCGGGACACAGGCCGAGATGGGTCGGCGTCGCGATGACGAGTGTCCGCTCGGCGCGTCGCAGCCGCCACAATGCCGTGCGCAGGCGGCCGTTGGCCTGCGCCTGGTTGGCTTCGGGCCACAGCGTTCCCGACACCTCGCAACGGGCGACTTCCCTGTCCCACAGCGCGAGCAGCGCGACCAGGCGCTGGGCGGCCAGCGGGACCGGCGCGCTGCGCTGGTTCACGCACAACCGGAACCCGTCGAGCAACCCGATGCGGACACCGGTCGTGGGAATCCCGGGATCGTCTGCTGAAACGGATGTCATGAGCGCTCTGCCCCCGGTCTCGGTCGTATCCCGCTGACGAGACCACACAAGGGCACCGCTGCGCTTCCGGGAAATCCCTAGGTTCGGCCGAGTCGGCACGCCCGGCCGAAGCGACCGGGAACCAGGGGAATTCCCCGACAC
>NZ_CAUVXO010000301.1:1400-5732 GCF_963555865.1 Protofrankia sp. Cr1 | reverse complement strand
GCTCCGCCTCGGGCGAGCGGACACGATTCGCGAGACCATCGCCATAAGTAACCGAAATTACTCCGAGTGAACGCAACAGCGCGTAATCGGCCTCACCGACCGTGCCGCAGGCAGGCCCGATGCATCCGGCGTCTCATGTGTGACAGTTTTGAAGCCATTGTTGAACGCCTCTTCCGGGCGACCCCCCAATCGTTACACGCTGTTCAAATGAAATGGATTAAAGAGGTATCTCATCAGGCTCCGTGATCGACCGCTGTGATCGACCGCTGTGATCGACCGTCGTCTGGATCCCCTATACTCGCCCTGCCTCAGCACATCGAGATGTGAAGGACCCGTATGTTCGCGGATTTCAAGGGTAAGAGCTTGGCTCGGCGGACGACTCGATCCGCATCATTGCTTTTCGTAGTGTTTTCACTACTTTCAGTAGCAGCCTGTCGAGCGCCCGCCGGAGAGCCACAAGCTGCTCCCAGCGGGGACCCACAGTTGGTGTCATCGAGTTCCGGTGACCTGTCGACAGTGGTGAAGAGCCTCGACAATCAGACCTTTCCCGCCGGTTCAACGTTCTACGCGGGGATCGCGGGTGCGGATGACGGAGCAGACATCCGCTTCACGCTTGACAGCAAGCCCCTCACCACGGTGAATCCCGGCATCGTGAAGGTGACCGGCCTGGCCGACGGCAAGCATTCGCTGATCGCGGATACGTATGAACCTGATGGGGACAAGACCCGGAGAACCCACCGGTTCCGGGCGAACTTCCAGCTGGGCGGGACGACAGCCGGCGTGCAGGCCGCGCTTTCGGCGTCCCCGGACCCGGATCAGCAGGACGGATCCCCACCGCCGCCGGTGGCACCCGCTCCCGCGCTGGATCCGGTCGCCCCGGGCACGGAGGTGAAGGTGGCCGACGTCGCAAGCCTGATAAACGCGCTCAACACCGCCCGACCAGGGATGACGATCACCATGGCCGACGGTCGCTACTCGGGCAAGGACGCCAAGGACATCAACGCCAAGAGCAAACCCAGCGGTACGCCGACGAGCCCGGGACGGTTCAACATCCGGGTCTCGGGTACCGAAGCCGCACCTATCACACTGCGAGGCTCTCGCAACGCCGTGCTCGACGGCGGTGGCGCCGGGGGCGGCTATGGCCTGAACCTGCTGGGAGCCGGCTACTGGAAGCTCCAGGGGTTCACCGTGACGGAGGCGACCAAGGGCGTGGTCCTCGACGGTTCCAGCCACGTGACGATCGACGGTCTGTACGTGCACGACATCGGGCAGGAAGGCATCCATCTGCGGGCGTTTTCCAGCTATGACGTGGTAACCAACTGCCTGGTGGAGAACACCGGAGTGAAGACCGCCAGCTTCGGCGAGGGCGTCTACCTGGGGTCGGCTGTCTCCAACTGGGGCCGCTACACAGGTGGCAAGCCGGACACCTCGAACTACAACCAGGTGATCGGGAACACCATCCGTCACACCGGCGCCGAGAACATCGACATCAAGGAAGGTACGACCGGAGGCGTGATCCAGAACAACTCCTTCGACGCGGTCGGTATGTCGGGGAGCTGGGCGGACTCCTGGATAGACGTGAAGGGCAACAATTATATGATCATCGGCAACAAGGGCACGGTGAGCGGGCCGTCGGCGCTCCAGGACGGCTTCCAGACCCATACGATCAACACCGACGGTGTGGCGGTGGGCTCCGGCGAAGGAAACGTCTTCACCGACAATGTCGCCGACCTCGGCGGAGCGTCCGGTGTCGGCTTCTGGGTTCAGAATCCGCGGACGTCGAACAACAAGGTCAACTGCACATCCAACAAGGTGATCGGAGGTACCGGTTTCGTGTCCAAGGACGTGACCTGCGTCAATTCATGAACCGCTCGGGGTCCGGTCGGGCTGGGACCACACACCGCCGGCCATGACCCGGACCAGGTGAAGATCGACGTCGAGGACGACGAGGTCGGCGGCCAGGCCCACGGCGATCGCTCCGCACGTGGCGGACAGGCCGAGCACGCGGGCCGGG
Organism: Protofrankia sp. Cr1; assembly: GCF_963555865.1. NCBI lineage: Bacteria > Bacillati > Actinomycetota > Actinomycetes > Frankiales > Frankiaceae > Protofrankia > Protofrankia sp. Cr1. The sequence goes on along the minus strand of NZ_CAUVXO010000301.1, from coordinate 3,718 downwards.
TTCGTCGCCGCCGCGGCAGCTGCGACCTCGATCGGGATGCCGGCGTCGAGGACCGCCCGGCGCAGCGCGTCGTCCATCGTGAGTGTGCTGCCGGCAAGCACGCCCGAACGCGCCAACCGCGCCTGGCCGTCGCGCACCCGCACGGCCTGGCCGCCGAGGATGTAGTCACCGTCACCGGCGCCGGCCGCATCGATGGCATCGGTGACCAGAACGAGCCGATGCCGATCGCGCGCGACCATCCGGGTGATGGACGGGTGTACGTGCACACCGTCGTTGATCAGCTCGCAGGCGACGTCGGCGTCGGCGCCGGCGTCGAGAGCGGCCCCGACCGGGCCCGGCGCTCGATGGTGCAGCGGCGGCATGGCGTTGAACAGGTGGGTGGTCAGGGTCGCGCCGGCTGCGAACGCGGCGACGGCCTGGTCGTAGGTGGCGTCGGTGTGCCCGATCGCGGCCACGATGCCGCCGTCCACGGCATCGGCGATGATCTCAGCGGCGCCGGGCAGTTCCGGTGCGACCGTAATGACGCGCAGCGTTCCCCGGGCCGCGCGGACCAGCCGGGCGAACACCGCCCGGTCCGGGTCGAGCAGATGCTCAGGGGCCTGCGCGCCACAGCGCGCGGGCGCGAGGAACGGCCCCTCCAGATGCGCCCCGAGCACGTGACCGTCGGCGCACGGACCCCGCTCGACCAGGTCGGCCACCCATGACAGCTGCTCGGCGAGGTCCTCGACAGGCGCGGTGACCAGCGACACGAGCGTGCCGGTGGTGCCGTGCGCGCGGTGGAACGTGACCGCCGCGGCCATCGCCGCCGCTGAGGTGGCGACGTCGTGACCGCCGCCGCCGTGCACATGCAGATCGATGAATCCCGGCAACAGCCAGGCGCCGTCGAGATCGGTGACCGTCCGCCCGGCCAGCCCAGCCCACCCAGCCCGGCCAGGCGGCCCGCCGGAACCGACCGCCGTGATGCGACCCCCCTCGACCTCGACCCAACCTGGATCCAGGACGCCTTCGGGAGTCACCACCCGGACACCGGCCAGTACACACTGTGGCACGTACATGGACATCCTCCCGCGAGTCACACCCGCCATGCCCCCGCCACCAACCGCCGGCGGGCCGGCTGGCCGGGCCCCTGTCAAGGACGTCCGGTCGCATCCACGGTAGGCAAGACGACGGCGGGGAGGATGACGGGGGCCGCTAAGGTCATGGAACATGACCAGCGGACAACTGCCACCGGCCGAGTTCTACGCGACACTGCCGCGCGCGATCGCGGGGGCCGCAGGTCTCTTCCACGATCCCGACGGCCGGGTCCTGCTCGTCCAACCCTCGTACCGCACCGACACCTGGCTCATCCCCGGCGGTCACATGGACCCGGGCGAGTACCCGTGGGACACCGCACGGCGGGAGATCAAGGAAGAACTCGGCCTGGATGTCCGCCCCGGCCAGCTGGTGGCCGTCGACTGGGTACCGCCGCAGGACGACGGACGACCGGCGCTGGTCAACTTCATCTTCGACGGCGGGACGCTCACGGCCCACGACGCCGAACACCATCTGAACCTACAAGCCGACGAACTCACCGCTTGGCGGCTGTGCGCCCCCGACGAGTACGACCAGTTCCTCGCCCCGTACATGGCCCGGCGCATCCGCGCCTGTATGGACGCCCTGCACACCGGTCAGACGGTGTACCTCCAGCACGGACGACCACCGCAGGCCCCGACCGTCTGAACCCTGCCGGGGGTCTGTCAACTTGCACTTATGGTCCCCTCACCGCCTGTCACCACCGGAATCTTCTGGCACCCCACAGGCTTGTGGGTTTGCCCACGATGGACCTTTTCGATGAAACCCCTCATATCGGCGGCCTGCAAGCGCTTGCAGACGTGGCGGATTCAGCGTACCGTTCCTGACGATCATGATCCGGGTCACACGTGAGTAGGTCGGGTGATTGGGTTCCGACGGGCGCGTCGGCGGACGGAGGAGGACCCCGGGATGAGTGGCAGCATCGAGGATGTGGCCGCGCGGGCGGGCGTTTCCACGGCGACGGTGTCGCGGGCTCTGCGGCGGCTGCCCAACGTCGCCGAGAGCACGCGGGCCTGGGTCGTGGAGGCGGGCGCACAGCCCAGCTCCTGTAGGTGGCCTCACCGCAGGCGTCCAGCGGCGCCGAGGCGGTGTTGCGGGCGGGTGGTCTGGATCTGCTGCTCTACAACCTCGGGGATGACGCGGGCAGGGCGCGGTTCTTCGATGCGGTGCCGCTGCGTAAGCGAGTCGATGCGGTACTGGTGTTGTGCTTACCGCTGACCCCGAGGGAGATCGAGGTTTTGCAAGCG
>NZ_CAUVXO010000301.1:0-954 GCF_963555865.1 Protofrankia sp. Cr1 | reverse complement strand
ATGTGGGCATCCCAAATGCGAAGACCCGTTTCCTTCGACAGGACTATCCGCAGTTGGCCAACGACACGATGCTCGAGGTCTGGGTGCCAGGAACTGGTTACTCGGACAACCACGATACTGCAGTCCTCTCCTACTGCCCGAGTGCGGTCAGCGACGAAGTCGCCAACTCCGTGATCGAGACCTTCCGAGTCCAACTGACCGAAGTGGCCGAAACATGAATCTTAACACCCGGGTGCCGCGCCACGACGCGGACATCACTCTGATCGCCGATCCTGCAGTCGCCGCCATCCCTGTCCACGACGGAGAAGATCCGCTGGTTGACCTTCGTGGAGTTTTGTCCGTCGACACCAGACGCGGCGACCCGCAGGGAATGTTCACCCTGGTCCGTTCGGCGGTACGTGACCGCTTGGAGGATGCGGAGAAGTCCTTGCCGAGAGGCATCCACTTGCTGGTGGTCGAAGCCTTCCGGCCGATCTCTCTCCAGCACGAGATCTACGAGTCGTATCGAGACGGACTGCTCCAGTCCTATCCGGGAATGGAACTGACGGAGGCCGACATTATGGCCACCCGGTACGTGGCACCCGTGGGCCTAGCCCCACACACCTGCGGAGCAGCTGTCGACCTGACCCTGTGCGACTCGAACATGGTCGAACTGGACATGGGGTGCGAGGAGGGCGCAACACCTGAGGAGAGCGCTGGTGCCTGCTACATGGAGGCATCCGGCCTCAGCGCCAGCGCTCGGGAGAACAGAGCAATACTCCGCGGTGCCCTGACCGGAGTCGGAATGGTGAACTATCCGACTGAGTGGTGGCACTGGTCCTTCGGGGACCGGTACTGGGCGCTGGTTTCGGGGGCTGATCAGGCCATCTATGGACCAACACATCCAGATGGGATCTGAATCCCGCGCCAAGCCGTCCTGCACCAGCCCCTGCGCACCTCGCGTCGTGCGCCCCA
>NZ_CAUVXO010000300.1:5886-7496 GCF_963555865.1 Protofrankia sp. Cr1 | reverse complement strand
GGCCGCCCCCGCCGGGGCCACCGGAGCCCGCGGGGCCGGCGGATGGGATGGCACCACTGTGCGCGACGGAGGCTGTATCGACCGCGTAGGCGGCCGGCCCGGTGACCCCCGCGACGATGCTCACCGCGGCCAGTACCGCGGCGGCGCGGCGAGCCAGCGGTGCCGGCAGCATGAGGGTGAGGATCAGTGCGACAACGGCCGCGCCACCGAGGATGACTACCAGCGGCCGTAGCCACGGATGCCAGGTGGGCGTTCGGTTGAGCAGGACGTACGCCCACGCGGTGGTGGCGGCGAGGGCCGCGGCCAGGATGAGGCAGGCGACGAGCCGGTCACGCCGGCGCCACAGGCTGGTGCCGCCGATGCCGACGACGGCGCCGATCGCGGGAGCGAGTGCGACCGTGTAGTAGGGATGGATGATCCCTTGGGCGAGGCTCAGGGTGAGGCCCGTGACCACGAGCCAGCCGCCCCACAGCACCAGGGCCGCCCGGGTCCGGTCCGTGCGGGGGGCTCGCCAGCCGACCGCGAGCGCGCCGACTCCGAGGATCAGCGCGGCCGGGATGAGCCAGGAGACCTGCCCACCCATCTCGGAGTTGAACATCCTGGTCAGGCCGGTCGCCCCCCAACGACCGCCGCCGGCGCCGCCCATCCCGCCGACGCTGCCGGCCTCGTTGCCGTTGAGCCGGCCGAAGCCGTTGTAACCGAAGATCAAGTTGAGGATGCTGTTGTTCTGGGAGCCGCCGATGTAGGGCCGCGAGCTTGTCGGCAGGAGTTCCACGGCCGCGACCCACCAGCCGGCAGCAACGATCATCGCAGCGCCGGAGAGCAGGAGCTGGCCGATTCTGCGCCGAAACGACGTGGGGGCGGCCAGGAGGTAGGTGAGCGCGAACGCCGGCACGACCAGGAATGTCTGCATCATCTTGGCGAGGAACCCGAAGCCGACGAAGACGCCGGCCCACACGATCCAGCGGGTGCTTGCGTTCTCCACGGCCCGCACGGTCGCGTACGCGCCGAGAACCAGCAGCAGGACGAGCAGCGAGTCAGGGTTGTTGAATCTGAACATCAGCACCGCGACCGGTGTCAGCGCGAAGACCGCTCCGGCCAGCAACGCCGCGCCGGGGGAGAACCAGCGCCGAATCGTCGCATACAGCACGCCGACGGCCGCGACACCTTCCAGGGCCTGCGGGACGAGCATGCTCCACGGGTTGAGCCCGAAGATGCGTACGGAGAGATCCGTTACCCACAGTGAAGCCGGTGGTTTGTCCACGGTGATGAAGTTCGATGCGTCCGACGAGCCGAAGAAGAACGCCTTCCAGCTTGTCGAACCGGCCTGGGCGGCGGCGGAGTAGAAGGCGTTCGCCCATCCGGAGGCCCCCAGACCCCAGATGTAGAGCAGCGCGGTCCCGGTGAGAAGGGTGAGCAGGGCCGGGCGCACCCAGGGCTGGTCGGCTTCCCGGCCGCGCAGAAGACTCCGCGCCCATCGAGCGGGCGACGCCCGGACCTGCGCAGCCGCCGGGCCGACTGGGGCCGGGGGCCCTCCGGCCGCCTGGTCCGGAAAGGTTGTGGTCACGTTCAGGTCCTCATCGTCAGGGGCGGGAGTCGACCGGCGGCGG
>NZ_CAUVXO010000300.1:4000-5420 GCF_963555865.1 Protofrankia sp. Cr1 | reverse complement strand
GTCGCCGTCATAGTGCCATCGTGTCGGCTCATGCTGATGTGGACCTGACGCAACCCTGGGAGTCGGCTGAAAGCCCGCGGTGGGCGACAGCGGCTACTGCACGCCCGGTTGCCTGTACCGCCGGTGGCGGGAGTTGATTGAACATGTGCGCGGAATTCTCGGACCGTGGTCCAGAGTACGGCTACCAGGGCCAGTGCCATGAGCGCCGCCGCCAGTCTGAGTTCTGGTGCCGGCGGGAATGCCGCCGCGTTTCCGCCGGCACCGCTCACGGCGCCGTTTCCGGTGGCGCCTCCGCCCGCGGGTTGGGAACTCTGCGCGAAGTACGTCAGGTATGTCAGGAAGGATGCGACCTGAACGGCGACCGGTAGATACCACAATCGGCGGGGTAGGTAGCAGGCGGCAATTACGCTGAGGACGTCCGCCGGGTAGAAATACCGTTCGTGCATCGACGGTAGAAAAAACGGTACAGCGATGACCGACGCGGTGGCAAGCAACACGATGCGGGTCGGGGTCAGGTCGACGTGACTACGGACAGTAAGGCCGGTCAGGATGGCCACGAGCGCGCCGGTGAACACGACTCCCGCCGTACGCAGGATGTCAGCGTGTGTGCCCGCGGCGATGAACTGATATACCGAAGCGGCGTTGAGTGTCAACTGCTGGTAGGCGCCGGTCTGCCTTGCGTAGACCGTCAGAAGCTTTTCCGGTGATGCGCCCAGGAGCAGCGCGGGCACATCGAGCGCCAGGTACACCCCGGGAATGGCAAGCAACGACGGCCATGGCAGCCGTCTGCTGAGGGCCAGGATGCCCAGGAGCGGAAAGATGAAGACTGCCTGCAGTTTGAACCCCAGCGCGAGGCCGAAGAAGGCGCCGGCCAGCCAGGGGCGGGCTCGGAGCACGGAGTAGACCCCGCCGACCAGGAAGGCCGTGAAGATTGAGTCCGCCTGCCCCCAGCGCGCGCTGTTCGCAACCACCGTGGGCAGGAACAGCACCGCGGTCGCGGCCGCGAACGATTGCCATGAGTCGGGAAAGCGTAGCTGCACGATCCGATATGTGAAGAATGCGAGCAGTAGATCGAACAGCACCGAGATGATTTTGATCCCGGCGAGCGCGGGTACCGGCAGGTACGTCAGGAGGGTCATCAGGTAGAGGTATGGAACATTGTAATCTGAAAAATCAGCTCGAAGGGCGTGATATCCGCCATTAGTGGAGATATGGTCGTACCAGGGTTTCAGGAACATGACGTAGTCCGCCGAGTGATAATCGAACATCGTCGCGCGCACCGTGAGCGCGATCATGACAACGGCTGCCGCCATTGCTGCCCGACCGGCCCGTCGGGGTGGCTTCGTCGCGCTCCGCGTGCGTGCCGGCGCCGGCCGCGGGGCCATCTCGGTCATGAACGTAGTGTCTGTATTGATACTTA
>NZ_CAUVXO010000300.1:1826-3589 GCF_963555865.1 Protofrankia sp. Cr1 | reverse complement strand
CCCGTGCGCGGGCTCAACGGGTGTCTGGACGGCCGGCGATCAGATCGAAGATTCGATCCTTGCGGTGGATCCACCGTTGGTCGTGGCGCACGGCCCGGCCCTGCGCCCGGGAGGCCTTGTGGGAGCCGCCGCGATAGCGCCACCGCGCCCATGGCGAGCCGGGCCGAGCCAGCCGGATCGCGCCGATCAGCGCGAGGAAGGGAAGGAGCAGCCCGATGGTCCCGAGACGCAGTTTGCCTTTCAGAAATGTGATCACAACCAGGAGGATGTTGAGGACCAGCGACGCCACGTAGTCCCATAGCGCCGTGCGATGGCCGCTGTCGAGGCCGTTGACCCCGAAGGGCAGGCTGCCCAGTACGAGCAACCCGGTCACCGCCACTCCGAGGACGACCGCATCTACCGAGACGCGGCCCTCCTCGCTCCAGTACACGTCCTGGAGGTGCAGAACCAGGGCGAACTCGTCCAGGACGAGCGCGATCCCGACACCGAACAACGCCCCGAGCAGGTCCCACCACGGTGATCTGCCGGCCGCCGGGGTGAATGCACCGACTCCGGCTATGCACATGAAAACAATGCCAAAGACGACATGATGGATATGTGTTCCGCCGGCTGCGACGTTACCCGGCCACCACGAAACACCGGCCCGGATCATTCGGACGCTGAGCCGGATAAACAGAAATGTGACCACGAACGACACCAGCAGCAGGAACAGCGGTTGCTTCCCGGGCTCGACGATGACCCGATGATAGAAGTCCACGACCACGTTCATCTGGACCCCCGCGAAGAATCTCGGCCCTGCCCGGTCGGGTCCATTCATACCCAGCTTCGCCAGGCGATCATCCTACGTCGGACCGCTCCTGTGGTTCGCCGCGCTTCGCCGGGGTGAGAAAGTCGGGCGCCTGCGCCACCAGTCGGGTCATCTCATATCCGACGAGACCGATTTCGCATGTTTTGGCGGCGAGGACGGACAGGCATGCGCCGTCGCTGATGGCCATGAGGAGCAGGGTTCCGTGGTCCATCTCGACTATTGTCTGGCGCACTGCCCCGGAGTCCATGAGGGTTGCCACCCCGAGGGTGAGGCTGAGCAGACCCGAGGAGATCGCGCCAAGCTGTTCTGCCCGGTCGCGCGTGAAGCCGTCGCAGACCGCGAGCAGGATCCCGTCAACCGAGACGACGATGGCGCTCGCGACCCCGGGTACCGAACCGACGAAGTTGTTGATGAGCCAGTCCAGTCCGTGATCCGCTGCGCTCGCTCCGGTCACCTGAGCCTCGGCTGTCCACACGGGGTACCCGGCCCGATGCGGAAGCCCACTCGTGGTTCTGCCGGGCACCTCGATCCCCCATGACGTCGGTAGTACAATTAGCTACCTCTCTGACAGATTTCGCCCGCGTTCGGCGACCGGCGTGAGTCGTGGTTATTTCCTCCAAGGTATCGGCTTGCGGCGAGCGGCCGCATCCAGGTTCCCCGCGCCGCAGCGAGTTGTTGCCGCACGAACAGCGTAGCCGCGGCTGCTGCGGGGACCAGTTTATGCCCATTAGGCCGCGGCCTTGACCGCCGGTGCTCGCGTTGCGCGGAGTGTCGGGAAACATATCCAAATGTAAACTGATTAAAATCTTTTGTCGGTATTGTCGTGAGCATCCATTAGTTCCCGCTTTGATCCGTGCTTTCGGGCGGGCCGGCCAGCCGGATCGGGTTCCAGTGGCCGTTCCGGCCTTCGTTCCATCGGCGCGAGCCGTTCGACCGGAACGATCCGCCGCGCTGG
>NZ_CAUVXO010000300.1:0-1350 GCF_963555865.1 Protofrankia sp. Cr1 | reverse complement strand
ACGGTTCGTTCAGCGCGGCGAAATCAAGCGGTCATGCCGAATATTTCGGCCGTATGCCGGTCTGGCCACCTGTCCATCAACCGATGGACAGGTGGCCAGAGCAGGGTGGTGCCAGCACAGGAGAGCTGGTCTCAGTCGACGAAAAGATCAGTCCGCGCCAACACCCGCTGGGTACCGAATGTCACCCGGGAGAGTTTCTTGCGGTAGATCGGGGTGTGGCTGACCGCCTTCATCGCCACCGGCCGGATCCGGCCGGCGATGCCGTCGGCACCCGAGAACAGCAGCTTCGCCTGCTGTGCCTGCATCCCCATGATCGCCTTTACGGCCGGCCGCCGCTGCTGCTCGAACTGACCGAGTGCTCTGTGGTCGAACTGCCCACTCGCCCACGACGACATCAGGATCGGGTGCAGGAGCGCTGCATCCTGGATCGCGACGTTGATCCCCTGGCCGCCGATGGGCCCGACCGTGTGCGCGGCGTCTCCGATGAGGACCAGACCATCTCGAGCCCAGGTATCGGCGAAGCCGGCAAACACGTCCAGCACTGTGAGGTCGCCGGGCGTCCGGACGGACCTGGCGATCAGATCGGCATACCGGGGAACCGATCGGCACATCTGCTCCTTGATGTGGTCGATCCCGTGCTGAGCCAGCGACCGGTAACTCCGACGCGGCAACGTCCAGCCGAGCTGAAGGCTGTCGGGGTAGGCGTCGTAGACGATGATCGGGTTACCGTCACCCTGGAAGACCGTCACCTCAGGGCCGTGTCGCTCCTGCGCGGGCAGTTTGAACCACACCACGTCGTAGTCGAAGGTGTCGATCTTGGTGAACGCGATGTCAGCCAGCCGTCGGGTCTTCGAGTGACGCCCGTCCGCGGCCACCACGCACCGGGCCTCGATCGTCTGCTCCCCGTCGCCGTCCGGCAGCCGGACACCAGTGACGCGCTCGCCGTCCACGAGCAGCCCGGTCGGCGACCGGCCGTCGAGATACACGAAGCGGTCGTACTGTTTGCAGGCATCAAGCATCTCCGCCAACAGGTTCGGTTGCGGAATGCTGAGGACGTGGTTGTACGGCGGGTCGAGCCGGCTGAAGTCGGCCTCGAACAGTGTGCGACCAGCGGACACAATGCGAAATCGCGAGCACTCGTAGTGGCCACGCTTCCGCGCACCGTCGAGGATGCCCATCTGGTCCAACAGCAGCGCGCCCCCGGGTTGGAGGATCTCGCCGCGGTACTCGCGGTCGAACGACGTTGTCCGCTCGACGAGAACAACTCTGGCACCGGATCGCACCAACAATAGCGCCATACTCAGTCCGGCCGGGCCGGCTCCGATCACACAGAAATCCGTTTCCATGATT
>NZ_CAUVXO010000299.1:0-6151 GCF_963555865.1 Protofrankia sp. Cr1 | reverse complement strand
CTGTTCGAGCCTGCTTCAGCCCGAGATCGCCGATCAGGTCTTCACAGTCTTCGGTGACCTGCTCTCTTCGTCGGCCGGCGCCGTCGCCCACCTGGCGGCGGCGGCAAAACTTCTTGGCCTGGTCGAGTACGGCGACCACCCCGACCTGGCGGCGCCTCTGCACCGGCACGCACGGAGAATCCTGCGGCGCCACTATCCGGAGTCCTTGGGTGAGTAGGTCATCGAGTCGGCTTACGACGTCAGACCTCTCCGTCGATTCCTGTCAGTTCGAGCCTTTTGGCGGGTTTAAGCAGATCGTGAAGCCGGCGTGCAAGCCGAGGACGTACCAGGGTTACGAAGTGGTCGTCCGGGTGCACCTGGTTCCGGCGCTCGGCAAGAAGAAGCTGAACAAGCTGACCGGGGCCGACGTGAGGCTGTTCCTCCGACGGCTGGAGAACATGTGTCTGTGCTGCATCCACAAGACGGACCAGAAGCGGGCCGAGGGCGAGCGGCGGTGCTGTGCGGTCGGCCGGTGCTGCAAGTCGTTGCCGTCCGTCCGTCTGCGGCAGCAGGCGCACGCTGTGCTCCGCAATGCGTTGGAGGCGGCGGTACGGGAGGAGCTGATCCGTCGAAACGTGGCGAAGCTGGTGAAGGTCTCCGGCCCGAAGTACAAGGTCAACCGTGGGCTTACCGTGGATCAGGCACGCAAGCTGCTGGCGGCGGCAGAGAACGACCAGTGGCACGCGCTCTACGTCCTCGCACTCTTCCTCGGGTTGCGGCGTGGTGAGCTGCTCGGGCTGCACTGGTCGGACATCGATTTTGATGCCGGGACGCTTACCGTGCGGCGCAACCTGCAACGGGTCGGTGGCGAGCTGCGGACGGTCACGCAGAAGACGGAGTGGTCGGAACGGACGATCCCGCTTCTCGGTGCTACCGCGGACGCGCTCCGTCATCATTTCGAGCGACAGCGGGAGGAACGGGCGCACGTCGGGCCGGACTGGGTTGAGACGGGCCACGTCTTCACGAGCGTGATTGGAACGCCGATCGAGCCGGACAACCTCCGGCGGAGCTGGTACCCACTACGTGAGAAGATCGACACCGGGGGTTCCAGGGGTCGTCCCCCCTGGACAGACATCGTGACCTGCGGGAAGACAGTCCCGAAGGGACGTCGAACAAGATGATTCAGACGTGGGCAGGGGCGGGGTCGAACCGCCGACCTTCCGCTTTTCAGGCGGACGCTCGTACCGACTGAGCTACCTGCCCCGGTGCAACCATCCTGCCGAACACGGCCCAACCAGGTCGCCCCAACCGGTGAGATCAACATTACGCTGACATCAACCGATGGTGCGAGCGCGGTCCTGACGGGATTCGAACCCGCGACCTCCGCCTTGACAGGGCGGCGTGAACTCCAGGCTTCACCACAGGACCATGCTGTGTGCTGTTCAGTTGTATCACGATCTCGCTTGTGATGTTGTGTCTCTGTGAGGCCCTGCACCTGTGAGGCAGGGCGTCCCATCCCTCAGACCCACCACCGCGCCTGGCTGGCGGGGGCTTCGCTCAGGAGTGCAACAGCAGCATACAGGATGGCGGGGCGGTCCGGGGCGGGTGGGCCTGCCTGCACCTGCGCGGGGGCGGGGCCGGGGCACGTACCCCGCTGTGTCGTCGTCGGTCGACACCCACAACCTCCGGTGCCTCCCTCCTCGCACCTCGCGATCTACCCGCCCCGGCCCCGTTTCTTGATCCACGCCCCTATTGCCCGGCTGTCCTACTCCGATCCTTTCCGGTCCGCACAGGTTGCCTACCCGGCTGGCGTCCCGCTAGAGCTGTCGGTGCCCGAGCCGTGACGGCCATGCGGCATGTTGAGCGCTTCGTCGCCGGAGTGCAGCTTGTCGATCGTGGCTTTGCCGTTGACGGTGGTGGTGTTGAAGGTGACAGAATCGCCAACCTTCAGGTCGCTCAGTTGCGCTTCACCGTTCTTGTCGATGTCGCTGTCGCTGGTGACCGCGTATTCGGTCGTGCTGCTACTGGTCTTGATGGTTACCGATGCCGACCCGACCGCGGTCACGGTACCGGTCTGATCGAGGGCGCCACCGTGCCCGAAACCATGACCGTCGCCGTCGTTGTCCGGGGCGGTCTGGGTCGTCCCGGCTGATCCGCTCGGGCTCGGGCTCGGGGACGCTGCGGTGGCGCTGAGGGTGCCGCCCAGAATCGCTCCGGCCAGCACACCGGCGCCGAGCAGCCCCGCCGCCTTGCCGAACCGACGTCGCTGCGGGGCCTGGTTCGTCGGGGATTCCGAGGACGGTGGGGATGGCGGTGCCGCCGCATCCCAGCCATGCCAGCCAGGCTGATCCGTCATGTCGTGCCTCCTCCTGTACCGCCACCGTGGCGGTACCTACTCAGCGTGGTAGGTCGGGCTGGGCGCTACCTGACATCCGATTAGGAGAAGTTTAAGAGGTTGATGAAGGTCCGCTGAAAGGTCTTTTCGTGTCCTGTTTACCTGACAATCCTGCCCCGGTCGCCGTAGAGGTCTAGCAATGCGGAGGCACCCGGTGTGGCACCGGTTGCATAAGGAGGAACTGTGTCCCGCATTTTCCCGCGGTCGGCCGCCGCCGTTACGACTGGATTACTGGCCGCTGCCGTCATTGGTGGGGTGGCAGCCGCCGGCCCGGCCACTGCTACCGACAATCGTCACGGCCACGGGTCGGCCCGACATGTGCTGTTGCTGTCGGTGGACGGCCTGCACCAGTCCGACCTGGAATGGTATGTCGCTCAGTATCCGGATTCGGCCCTTGCCCGCCTGGTCCGCCGGGGTACCGAGTTCACCCGGGCGCAGACACCGGTGCCGTCGGACTCGTTCCCGGGTCTGATCGCGCAGGTGACCGGTGGGAACCCGGCCACGACCGGGATCTACTACGACGACACCTACAACTCGCAGCTGCTGCCGGCGGGAACGACATCCTGCGCGGGTGTCAAGGCCGGTACCGAGGTCAACTACACCGAGGGCCTCGACCGCGACCCGACCTCGATCGACGCCGGTGCGCACCTGCCGGGCCTGCCCGGCGGCATCCTCGCGCTGACCGCGACACCGCAGACGCTGATCAACCCGGCCCTGCTGCCGGTGGACCCGACCACCTGCATGCCGGTCTACCCGCACTCCTACCTCAAGGTGAACACCGTCTTCGAGGTGGCACGGGCCGCCGGGCTGCGCACCGCATGGTCGGACAAGCACCCCGCATACGAGATCGTCAACGGGCCGTCCGGTACCGGCGTCCAGGACCTGTTCACCCCGGAGATCAACAGTACCGCGATCGGCTTCGCTTCCGGTGACTGGACCAAGGACAACGCCGCGACACAGCAGTACGACAGCTACAAGCTGCAGGCGGTCCTCAACGAGATCGACGGCTACGACCACAGCCGGACGACGAAGGTCGGTACGCCGGCCATCTTCGGGATGAACTTCCAGACGGTCTCCACCGCCGAGAAGCTGCCCCGCTCGGATGGTCTGACCGGCGGATACCTGCCCGGCGGCGTCACCCCCGGTCCGCTGCTCGCCCGCGCGCTGGGCTATGTCGACGCGAGCGTCGCCACGATCGTGGAGGAGATCCAGCGCCGCGGCCTGACCGGCAGCACCACGGTCATCCTGTCCGCGAAGCACGGCCAGTCGCCCACCGACCCGGCCGATCTCACCCGCGTCGCCGACGGACCGATCATCGACGGGTTGAACGCGGCATGGGCTGCGGGGCATCCCGGTGCGGCCCCGCTGGTGGCCTTCGCGGTCGATGACGACGTCCTGCAGTTCTGGCTCAGCGACACCTCGGCGGCGGCGACCGCGTTCGCCCGTACCTTCCTGCTCACCCACCCGGCGGCGGGCAAGACGATCGACGGCACGCCCACCACGTTGCCCGCCTCGGGCCTCACGGCCGTTTACGCGGGGGACGGGGCAGCCGCGTTCTTCGGCACCCGTCCCGGTGACCCGCGCCATCCCGATGTCGTGGGTGTCGTGACGCACGGCGTCGTGTTCACCGGCGGCACCGGCAAGATCGCCGAACATGGCGGGTCGGACCCGCAGGACCGTGACGTCGCGCTGGTCGTGTCCGGCGCAGGCGTTGCACACCACGAGGTGGACGGGCATCGGGTCGAGACCACCCAGATTGCCCCGACGATCCTGGCCCTGCTCGGCCTGGACCCGGACGCGTTGCGGGCGGTACGGATCGAGCACACCCGGGCGCTGCCGCTGCGCTGAGGGATTTCTCCTCGGCAGGTCTGCGACAGCGGTACCTGAGGGCGGCCGGGACCACCCATTTCGGGTGGTCCCGGCCGCCGTCGGGAAAGGCCTCGACAGCTGCCCGTGGGCACGTCGCGCCGGGGGTGCCGGAGTGGTCGTCATCGGCAGGTGGTTAGATCATCAGGTGTTTGTTGTTGCATACCTGTCCGCTTTTGGTTGTGCTGTGTGCTATGGGGCCGGTTCGGTGCTGCAGTCGGTGGGCGCGCGCCGGCTTGTCACCGCCGGCGCGCTCGATCCGCGTCTGCTGCCACGGCTCGCGCGACAGCTGCCCTACCTGATCGGACTGGCACTCGACCTTGTCGGTTGGCTGCTATCACTGGTGGCGGTGCGATCGCTGCCGCTGTTCGCGGTCCAGGCGACCCTCGCCGGCAGTGCCGGCGTCACCGCGGTACTGGCTGCGGTGTTCCTGCGCAGCCGTCCGGGACCGGCGCAACTGCGCGCGCTGGCGGCGCTCGGTGTCGGCCTGATCCTTCTTGCCCTCACCGCGCAGCCCGCGCCGCCGCGTCCGGTGGGCACCATCGCGACCATAGTGATCGCGCTGTTCGTTCCCGTCCTGGTTGCCGCCAGCGCGGCGGCGGGCCGATCCCTGCGGGGAGAGCGCGCCGCTGTGGTGCTCGGAGCGCTGTCGGGGCTGGCGTTCGGCGGGACCGCGCTGTGTGCACGGGCGTTGGACGCCGATCACACTTTCGGCGCTGTCCTCACCGACCCCCTTTCCTGGGCACTACTGGCCTACGGTCTGCTTGGGTTGAGTGCGTTCGGAGCCGCGTTGCAACGCGGCTCGGTGACGCTTGTCACCGCCAGCCAGGGCGCGGCGGAAACCCTCATCCCGGCCGCGATGGGGTTTGCGCTGCTGGGGGACCAGGTCCGTCCGGGCTGCCTCCCGCTCGCCGCGATCGGGTTCGTCGTCGCCGTGGCCGCAGCGGTCGAGCTCGCAATCCTCACCCCACCCGAGCAGCCGTCTGCGCCACCTCAGCCGGATTTGTTACCAGCCGTCAGCCGGACACGGTGACTAAGAGCAACCGGCAATAGGGGACGCGGCGTCGCGGGGGTCGTCGACCCGGTTGGGGATGCGCGGGGATAGCTGTGCCATCGTTGCGACCATGGCGACAGGTCAACTCCAACAGAACGTGCTTCGGGACCGTGCTCGGCGCGCAATGAGCAAGGTCCCGGAAGTGACGGCGTACTTCTGGATCACCAAGGTGCTGACCACCGGCATGGGGGAGACGACGTCGGACTACCTGGCCCACCAACTCAGCCCGATGATTGCCGTCGGTCTCGCCGGCGTGTGCTTGGCGGCCGCGCTGGCGCTGCAGTTCTACGTCCGTCGATATGTTGTCTGGATCTACTGGACAGCCGTTGTCATGGTCAGTGTGTTCGGCACGATGGCGGCTGATGTCCTGCATGTCGGACTCGGCATCCCGTATCTCGTGTCCACGGCGTTTTTCGTGATCGCGCTGGCCGTCATCTTCATGGTCTGGTATGCGAGCGAGAAAACCCTCTCCATCCACAGTATCCACACCCGTCGCCGTGAGGCTTTCTACTGGGCCACGGTAATGACGACGTTCGCGCTCGGTACCGCCCTGGGAGACATGACCGCGACAACCGCGCACCTGGGGTATTTCTCCTCGGGTGTGATGTTTGCCGTCCTGATGGCAGTGCCGGCCCTGGCCTACCGGCTGGCTGGTCTGAACGGGATTTTCGCCTTCTGGTTTGCCTACATCGTGACCCGGCCGCTCGGTGCCTCCTTCGCCGACTGGATGGGGGTGTCGCATGGTCGCGGTGGCCTTGAACTGGGCACCGGGCCGGTCAGCCTGGTTCTGGCGATTGTGATCGTCGGTTTCGTCAGCTTCCTGGCGGTGACCCGCAGGGACGTTGCGCACCCGTCCG
>NZ_CAUVXO010000298.1:0-6166 GCF_963555865.1 Protofrankia sp. Cr1 | reverse complement strand
AAGGGCGCGGCACGGGCCGCGCCGCGCGACGGCTGCGCGTGGCGCTGACGCGCCATGCTCGCCGGGTGCGTCGCTGGCCCGCCACCGCGCATAAGCCAGACCAGGAATGGCAAGTATCCCAGGCATCCCGGGACCTGTGGGCATGTCGGTCAGACCGACCGCCACTGGATAGGCGAATCCATGCCGTACCGAGCGGCACGGATTCGCAATGTCGTCCTGTTTCGCGGTCAGGTTCACCGACCGCCCGAGCACGTTTCGGGATGCGCAGCCATGCGACCACCGGAGAGCATCGCTGGACGCGCCAACGGCAGACGAAAACCGTGCAGTGGGCACGCCATCTGGCAGCCGGGAGACAGCATCCGGCCGCTTCGCTCCCCGGGCAGCCCGACCCCTCACCGAACGCGAGGAGGCTATCTGTGGTCACTCTGAAACCCGCGAAAGTCGTTAATCCGACTCGGTTTTTCCCCGCGCAGGAACACCGTTAGGTAACACGGTTTCAGGCAGGTTGCGTTTCAATCCGACTCGACTTTTGCCCGCACGGGAACCCGGACGCCGTACGCTGGCCCGTGGCTCAACAAGTTTCAATCCGACTCGGTTTTTCCCCGCAGGAACAGTACCATAGTTTCCACCCCCGCTGACCTGCGACGATGCAAGATCGTCTCACAGCCTCCGAAAGGACCCTGTGGACAACCATGCCAAAATCTATGATCGATAACGGTCTTGCAGGTCAACGAGATGTCGATGTTTCCCACAACCTCCCCCGATCCTCGGCGTGTCGGAAGTTCTGGACGACGATCAAGGTTTCTCGATTTGGCAGGCGGTCACTTTTGCCCTTGACCGTGGCAGAGCACGCCACTCCCGGGCGCCTGGATCGATCCGACCCGCCGCACGGAGTCATCATCCCGCGGACGCCCGGCGCCGCGAGAGAGGCTCGACCAGAGGTAGACCCTGCGTCGGTCAGCATCGCGCCATGACCACCCGCTTGCCTGACAGACGAACTGACGGCCCGGCCCGCAGACAACCACGGGCAGACGGCAGACGTGCGCGACGCCCACCCGGCGCAGTCGACAGCCAGGAAGGCCGGGACACTCTCCGCACGGGATGGCGATCGGTTCCGGTACTGACATACTTACGTCACCGTATGCGCATCGAGGCGCCAGGAAGGTCAGTCCGTGACGCTCGTCATGTCTTGTATTTCCAAGGAGTATGCCATCCTCGCGTCCGACAGGAGAATCACATGGTTGAAGAAAGGTACTCCTCCAAACCGAGAAGATACAGAAAACAAAGCAATTGTCTTATGCGGTCGTTTTCTGATGGGCTACACGGGACTTGCGCGGCTTGGTGGTGTCAAGACGGAGCAATGGGTTGCAGAAACCCTGTTCAACGTTAGCCCCTCCGACTATTTCCGCGTCCTTGCTGAAAATTCCAGGTCGGCAGTCGCGGCCCTGAAGCTGCCCATACAGGAATCGGGACATGCGTTCGTCGCTGTCGGGTTTGGTTCCGCGCGAAGTAGCCCTGGCGACCTTCAACCAGTCGGAATCATGGTGTCGAACGCGCTCGGAAATGGGTACGGCATATGGCGTCCACGAGCAGGCTTTGACATTACTCGGACCACCCCGCTCGCCGATCCACATGATTTCCGAATCAGCGCGATCGGAAAAGTTCCAACACGCGCTGCTACCGACGAAGCAGTCGATCTAATCCGCCGATACCGGAAACGTCACCGCTCGTGCGTCCTTGGAGTCGCACAGGTCCTAGTCAATCTCATTCGCACTGTGGCCGCAAAGCATGAATGGGTCGGATCGGATATATCGATTTCCGTCTTGCCGAGGCAGGCCGTACCAGCACAATTCGTCGAAATAAATGTGAAAGGAATTCAAGATCCTGTCAATCACCTGACATGCGTGTTTGTACCATCAGGTACAACCGTCGAGACAGCAAGTGTATACGCTCCTCTTTTAGTGTACCCGGGAATGACTGCTATCGGCGGCGAGATATGGTCCGAAACAAAACCCCCGTGGTGGCAGGACTAATCGAATAGCCGATTCAGACACTTCTAATACGGGCAGGACGGAGTGGCGCGCTCATCAAAAAGGGTCGTCGTTCACCCAATTTGCCGTCCACTGAAACGAGACCAAGTGCAATACGGGAACAATTTCCCAATGTTATGGCGTGCATCGCGTCGCCGCTGACATCGGTCGCACGGTTCACCCGCACGGTAACGGACAGCGTGCTCCGAGGTCACACCCAGTCGATCACTACTGTCCGCTACCGGCGCTGTGATGGCTGCCGTACTGCAGTTGTACTGCAACGGGGTGGACGTCCGTGGACGGTCCAGAGACTGCGACCTGCGCCGGTGGACGTCGGTGGACATCTATGGACGTATCGCCGAGGACTACAGATCAAGAAGTTTGGGGTTCGAGTCCTCTGAACGCACGTCAGGTTGTTGAGGGCGGAAGTGCTCGGCGACGAGCCAGACCAGCCTGCTGCCACCGACTGAGACTTGATCATATATCGACCTGTTGAGGAATTGAGCGGTCATAGATGAGAATCTTTCACAATGCGTCGGATATTACACATAGATCACCTCCGACGATTGCACCAGAAAAAATCAATAAATTTGCTAGAGTGCTGCCTCACAGGCTTGATCAGTAGATAGAGAAGTTTGAAAGGATTGACAGATGGCAGGCAGGCGGATCGGCGGCGCAAAAGGCGGAAGTGATCCAGCTAGGAAAGGAGTAGGAGTCGTCGTCGCAGGCAGCATCGTGATAGTCCTAAGCAGCAGCGGTAGCATCTCCGCAAGCGGCAGCGCCTCAGTGGCACGATCGTCGCCATCATCAAGCGGATCGTCATCTAGTGAACGCTCCGGTTTCGAAATCAGCACTCAGGACTTCCGTTCGGCCGAAGTTCGACTGGTACGGCGAGGCTTACGAGTCAACGGACACTTGCAACCTGATGGCGCAACCTGCGCCGAGCACTCGTACGGAGAGGTCCGAAGCTTCTTCCGTGAACGACCGTGCGCGGCCCTCTACCGGGCCCAGTTCGAGGTTCGAGACAAGAAGGGCGACGTTGTTTTGGTCGCCGTATCTTGGGTCCAGATGCCCGACTTGGACGGCGCGCGCGCATACAAGCAGCTGGTCGACGCGAGCGGCACCGGCAACATCACCGAGCTGTCGCGCGAAGATGGGCATTACCGCACAGTCCGCTACACCGGATACCGATACGCGTCCCGCCGCGATGGCACCGTTGTAGCGAATGCGCAGGCGGAACCTGTCGCACGAGGTTGGACCGGTCTCGCTCTGACGTCCATAGTCAACGAGGCCGTCCGGTGACGGGCGCTCGGCCGTCTCGCGAAGGCGCTCCCTGTGACGCTGTCGGCCATCTCTTCAACCCCTCCTATATCTTTCAATCTGGGTCCGACCGTCGCGCCGGGGCAGCCAGGGTGGCAGCCAAGCCCGCTGACGACCAGGGACGCGAGCGAACATCCACGGAAAGGATCAAGTCTGTGACCTGCATCGGCGGACGTCAGCGGACATAGGCGGACGAAGTACACGACAGCTCATAATCCGTCGGTCGTGGGTTCGAGTCCCACCCGCCCCACCCTTTCTCTGATCATGCCCCCGACCTGGGCGAATTCGGTTCACGATCTATCACTCAAGATCCAGCACCATGGAACAGTACTGGTCAGGGCGTCGACAGCTGGTTCGAGCCCCGGTTGGACGACCACGTTGCGACCATGCGAACCGTCCGTCCGCCGAGGTATTGAGCGGCGGCGACTTCGGAGGACACCCGTGGTAGCCACAGGCAGCCGCTGGGCCAGCACCAAGAACGTGCAGGGCAACCTGTTCGCCGAGCCCCTGGGTAGGGACGAAGGGGACAGTCACGTCCAGCTGCCGTCCAGTATTGCGGTGGCACCGGCCGGGCGTCGCCGTTCACGTCAGGCGGCACGGACAATGCCCATCGCCCTGGACCACTTCATTTCCGTGGTCTCCTTGATGGACGTCCCTGATTCGGCGGAGATCATGGTTGACACGTCCCGCGCACGGCTGTTCGGCAACCTCGACGAGCTGGCGGCTACCTCGCGGCTGGTGGTGGACCGCCCGGCCGGCAGCAGGCACCCGCGGGTGCCGGAGGCCGTGTACCCCATCGACCACGGCTGCCTGAAGGGCACCGTGGCCGCAGACGGTGACGGCGTGGACGTCTTCCGCGGCAGTGCCGTCGGTGCTGGCGTGGTGGGATTCCTCGTGACGGCGGATCCGGGCAAGTGTGACGTGAAGGTCAAGGTTCTGATCGACTGCACCGCCGAGGAGATCGACCGTGTGCGGCGACTACTCGACGACGTCCTGGGGATCGGGGGCCTGCTCGTGCGGCGGAACCTGGAGACCGCCACTGGCTCAGACGGCCCGACGGCTGGCGAAAAATCGGGTACGCAGACGTGGCGGCAGCAGGGACGATGAGACGCCTGGTGCATGACAGGATGCTGAACGCCTTACCCGTGCGCTGACCAATGCGATCATGGTCTGCGGCTGCGAGCCCTCCTCACCCGGCTCGGACACCGACCCGACGGCCCGCTCGGGCATGTCCCCGGCGCGATCGACCAGGCCCTCGACAGCGTCGAGATCCTCACCCGACCGAGCCGCCGCCACGACTATGCCCCCATGCTTGGACTCCGGGCGTGAATCTCGCGGCAAGCTGTCCGCGGAGTGGATCGAGCAACTCGGCGGCGCCGGCGACTGGGACGCATGACCAGATGCACCTCGTGCGTCGGACTGCTTCGCGACGCTTCGGGTCGCGACTGGGTGGTGGTTCGCGCGGCACGCAGATTCCCGGTGGGCGTCGCGCATCAGGCGGTGCCTGAGTCGTGCGGTCGTGGCTGTCCTCTGGCGATAATGGCTATGTGACCGTCGACCTTCGTGACAGCCGGATCGCCGAGGTATGCCGGCGCTACGGTGTCGCTGAGCTGTCCGTCTTCGGCTCGGTGGCTCGCGGCGACGACACCGACGAGTCGGACGTCGACCTGCTGTACGTGCTGGCGCCCGACTCGAAGCTTGGCTTCGACATCGTCGATCTCCGAGATGATCTCCAAAAGATTGTCGGTCGTCACATCGACCTGGTTCCCAAGTCTCGGTTGAAATGGGTCATCCGCGACCGGGTGCTCGCGGAGGCTCGGGTCCTCTATGCGGCGTGATGAGCTGTACCTCGTCGACATGATCGAGGCCGCGGTCGCCGCGACGGCGTTCGTCCGGGACGTCGACGAGACCGCGTTCCTGGCGAGCGACCTGATCCAGAGCGCCGTTCTGCAGAAGCTCCTGGTGATCGGCGAGGCGGCCGGACGAGTCTCACCCGAGATCCACGCGCGCTGGCCGGACGTGCCGTGGCGGTCCGTCACAGGCTTCCG
Organism: Protofrankia sp. Cr1; assembly: GCF_963555865.1. Taxonomy (NCBI): domain Bacteria; kingdom Bacillati; phylum Actinomycetota; class Actinomycetes; order Frankiales; family Frankiaceae; genus Protofrankia; species Protofrankia sp. Cr1. Next base: position 768 of record NZ_CAUVXO010000298.1, on the reverse strand, counting down.
CAACATCGCCGTTCACACATACTTCGAGGTCGACTGGTCAATTGTGTGGCGAATCGCCACGACCGCGCTGCGCGAACTCCAGGAGCAACTGACAATGCTCCTCAAAGCAGAGTTCCCGCTCGTCGCCAGCCAACTCGACCAGCCGCACTGACCACGGGCACATCCGCCCTGGGTGTGGACGTACTGGCCGTCAGCCCCTCCTCAGCGCAACCGCAGCCGGAGCACAAACACACTCCGAGGCGGAAGAGGAACGTCGACGCGACCACGATTCCCAACGATCACGGTCACCAGGCGGCCCGGAAGTGCCCGGAACCGCCAGGTGTTCGGAACGCTTGTTCTACTCGGTAGACGATGTTCCGATCGGCGCGGTCACCGAGCAGCGTCCCTGTTCGGGGCACGTGTGGCGACCGGCCGGACGGTGATTTCAGGGCCGACAACGCCGGGTAGCCCGCAGGGCTGCGCGAAGGTTGCCCGGCGTGGCGATCAGCTACTCTAGGTAGCTAAAAACTGGAGTGCCCGGTTGCGGTCTCCGGCGATGTATTCGAGGGTCTCCTTGATCTTTGTAATGCGTTGGAGGCGTAGGAGACCGAGAGCGAGATTGCGGAGAATGGCGAGGTTTCGTGGGCCGTCTCCGAGGTGAGCGCGACAGGCGTCCTCGTGCCAGGCGGTGTCGCGGACGTAGTGCACGCGGTTGTCCGGTAGCTCCGGCGCATTGCTGCGCCGGAGCCCCGTCAGAACCGTGCTTGCCACTCGTCGCGGCACACGGCC